>DUUE01000002.1 GCA_012841735.1 Bacillota bacterium
GCCCGGCTCCCCGCCACTCCGGGGCCTATTCTGGACATGGACGGCAACCTCCTGGGTACGCACCGGGGGCTGGCCAATTATACTGTGGGGCAGCGCAAGGGACTGGGCATTGCCGTGGGCAAACCTCTGTTTGTGGTGCGCCTGGACACGGAAAACAATGCGCTTATTGTGGGCGGCAAGGATGATGTTACCGCCGGGGGGCTGATTGCCGCTGATGTCAATCTTATTCTCTATGACAGGCTGGAAGCAACACTTCCGGTTACAGTAAAAATCCGCTACCTGGCCAAAGAGGCGGACGCCACCATTACCCCCCTGGAAGACGGACGCGTACGCGTGGATTTTGCCCGGCCGGAGCGGGCAGTTACGCCAGGCCAGTCAGTTGTTTTTTACCAGGGTGACGATGTGGTGGGCGGCGGAATTATACAGGAAGCAATCCGTTAAGAAGAGAGGCAAAAGCATGCGTGCAGAAATAATCGCTACCGGAACAGAATTGCTCTTGGGGCAGATTGTAAACACCAACGCCCGTTTTCTGGCCGAGAAACTGGCGGAAAAAGGTATTGATGTCTACTGGCAGACTGTGGTGGGAGACAACCCGTTACGCCTGGAGGAAGCATTCCGCCTGGCCCTTTCCCGGGCCGATCTGGTTCTTTCGTCGGGAGGACTGGGGCCGACGGCGGATGACATTACCAAGGAAACGCTGGCCAAAGTTATGGGGCTGCCGCTGGAACCGCATGCCGGCTGGCAGGAGTACCTGGAGCAGCTTTTTTCCCGCCGGCCCGGCTTCAGAATGCCTCCCAGCAACAGGAAACAGGCCCTGCTGCCGCGCGGTGCCAGGCTCATTGCCAATGAAAACGGGACGGCGCCCGGTATCTGGGTGGAAAAAGAAGGAAAGATAGTTGTGCTGATGCCCGGGCCGCCCCGCGAGCTGGAACCTATGTTTACAAAACATGTCATGCCCCTGTTGCCGGAAACGGGCAGCATCATTATGTCCCGTGTCTTAAAAATCACGGGGCTGGGAGAGTCTCTCATGGAAGAGCTTGTCTCCGACCTGGTGCGGGCACAGACAAATCCCACCATTGCACCGCTGGCCAGGCAGAATGAATCCCACCTGCGTATATCCGCCAAGGCCAAAAGCAGAGAGGAGTGCCTGCGCCTGCTGGCCGCAACGGAGGAAAAACTGCTGGCCCGTCTCGGGGAACATGTTTTTGCCCGTGACGAAGAGACGATGGAAGAAGTAGTGGCCGGGCTGCTTATGGCAAAAAAATATACACTGGCCGTGGCCGAATCATGCACGGGCGGTCTTTTGGCCCACACTCTGACCAATGTCCCGGGCAGTTCCGCTTTTTTTCTCTCCGGGCTTGTCACTTACAGCAATGCGGCCAAAGAACGGCTTTTACACGTTCCGTCATCACTTTTGGCTGAAAAGGGAGCAGTATCAGCGGAAGTGGCACAAGCCATGGCAGGCAATGCCAGGGAATTGGCCCACAGCACACTGGGAGTGGGGATTACGGGTATTGCAGGACCTGACGGCGGTTCGCCGGAAAAACCGGTGGGCCTGGTTTATATTGCCCTGGCCACACCGGAGGATGTCCGGGTAAAAAGGTTTAATTTCTTCGGGAAAAGGGAGAATATTAAGGAGCGGGCTGTGCTTGCCGCACTTAATATGATACGCCTGTATCTGATCAGGCAGACCGGGTGATAGCTTGCAAAAGGAACAGCGGCGCCGGACGGCCGGCCTTATCATTATGGCAGTAGTGGGAATGCTGGCTTTTGTCAGCCTGTTGGGAGCTTATACTACTGCACTTGATGCTTTCGAGGTCCGCCTGAGCGTCGCCATTTTTGACGGAGGCTACACGCAGCTGGAAGTGCCGCCCCTGGGCAGGGTGCGGGCACGTACCCACCTGCCGCCGCTTTTGTTGAAAGCCACACTGACCAATATCAACCTGCAGCAATTGGAAACAGTAATTGCCCACAGCAGGGATGAGGTATATCTGACCGGGCTGCAGGCCGCCGCCCGGCGCAAGGTCCTGATTTTTTTGTCCCGGCTGTTGCTCTTGGCTTTTCTCGGCGGTGTGGCGGGCCCGTACTTTTTGGGAGAACGCAACCGGAAAAGACTGCTTGCCGCCGGCATTACAGGCTCCGTACTGTTTTCAATCCTTTTGGCCGGCGCTTACTTTACCTTTTCTCCGGCAGCTTTTTTAAACCCGGAGTTTGAAGGCATCCTGGAAGCGGCGCCGTGGATGTTCGGGCTGGTGGAAGAAGCCCTTTTTCATGTCAGCTCTTTGGGGGAACAGCTGGAGCTGGTGGCAGAAAGCATTAATAACCTTTTTACGGTTGTAGACCGCCTGGAGGCACTGGGGACCGCGGAAGGCGACCTGAAGGTAGCCCATATTTCCGACCTGCACAACAACCCTGCAGGCATGGATTTTGTGCGCCAGGTAATTGCAGCTTTCAATGTTTCACTGGTTATTGATACGGGCGATATTACTGATTTTGGCACGGAAATCGAAGCCGGCCTGGCCGCACCCCTTGCCGGGTTTGGCATACCCTATCTTTTTATTCCCGGAAATCATGATGCACCCGATGTCATTGCCCGCATGAACGGCATTCCCAATGTGATTGTGCTGGAAGAGGGGACAGTAGAAATTAACGGGCTGCGTATCGC
>DUUE01000256.1 GCA_012841735.1 Bacillota bacterium
AAACAACCGCCTCCTTTTGCATCCGGTGAATATATTATTAAGGCAGGTTTGTTGCAGACCCGGGCGGATGTGGTCTTTCAGAACAGCACCAAAAACCCAAATACCATTATTGCCAGTGAACAGCTGGCCAAGGCACTGTCCCTGCCCGGGGAGTCGGTCATAAAATTTAAAGTGGCAGCCGGCTGTCTGGAAATTGGCCCCTTTATAGGTGTCTTTATTAGTGAACGTAAAGTGGAGCGCCTGCTTTCCGGTGACCGTGACAGTGTATACTGGCGTTTTCAGCAGTGGGCAGATGCATTGCACGGTATTATTTTTTTCTTTTCTTTAAGCGGTGTGGATTGGAGGAGCGGCAGGGTGACGGGTTACCGTTGGAATGAAGACGGGGAGTGGACAGCGGGGCAGTATCCCTTCCCGCGGTCAATCTATGACCGCTGTTTCGGCCAGGACGGCAGGGCGGCGGCTGCCCGGCTGCGTGCAGGTATTAAGGCGGCGGGATGGCCGGTCACTGTCTATAATGCCGTGATTAAGCTGGGAAAATATGAGGTTTATGAACACTTGCGGAAATATGACGCCTTCGCGGGAATCCTGCCGCAGTTTGCCTGGTATGACAGGGAGAAACTGCTTGCCTGGCTGGAGACGGGTTCACAGATTTACCTGAAGCCGGACCGCCTGTATAAAGGCCGCGGTATCATGCGGGCTTGCCGCACCAGCGACGGCTATGTACTGGAGATCCGGGGAGAAGAAGACAATGAGAAGTTTGTCTTCTCCGATGCCCTCTCCTTTCTTTCCCGGGTGGAAGAGCTGATGGAAACCAGCCAGCATTATTTAATGCAGGCCGGCATTAATCTGGCCACCTTTCTCGGCAACCGTTTTGATATCCGCGTCATGCTGCAGAAAACCATGCCCGACCGCTGGCAGGCAACGGCTGCCAATGCCAGGATTGCTCCCGTAGACAGTGTGATTACCAGTCCCCGCAGCGGCGGCAAAGTGATCAGGATAACAGCGGCACTGCAGCATGCTTTTCCCGGTAGAGAAGAGGAACTGCTGGGGAAAATTACGGCGCTGTGCGAGGCACTCGGCAACGCCATGGAGGAGAAATTCGGCTTTCTGGGAGAACTGGGAGTTGACCTGGGTTTGGACACGGAGGGAAATCTCAGGCTGATTGAAGTGAACGGGAAACCGCTGAAAGTCAGCTTTACCCGCCTGCGTGACAGGGGAATCAACCGGAGCATTAATCTGGCCCCGGTGCTTTTGGGAACTGCAGTGGCCGGTTTTGCATCCGCCCCCCAATGCCATTACCGCCTGGGCGGCAGAGAAGACATTTATTGTCTCAGACTCCTGCCTTATGGACCCGGCTGGCCTATCTGCCGCCTTTCCTGCAGCATGGAGCTGCTGCAGCGGCTGGGCTGCCGCTTTGGTGAAAGGGTAACACTGCAAATCGGTTCTGAGCGGGTGCAGGCAGAAATCACCGCCCACAACGGGCCTGAGAGCGGGGCGGCCACAATTTATCTTTCCTCCCAGCTGTGCAGGATCTTTTCCTCATATTTGCACCGGCCACTGGCTTTGCTGGCCCACAATAAAGCCCATCTTGTTTTCGCACCGCTGGTGGGGATGACAGTCTCCGCTTCTACAGTGTGCAGTCTGGCTGAAGATTATGAATTAATGCGCACAGCGGAGCTGGCTGCAGAAAAAGGAGTCCTGTTTTATGTCTTCTCACCGGACGCCATAGACTGGGAGCAAAAGAGAGTTGTAGGTTACACTTATAACCAGCGTACCGGGCAGTGGGAAGAGAAGCTTCTCCCGGCACCGCAGGTGCTTTATGATATGGCCACCTACCCTTATGATCCGGAAAAAAGACATGCCGCCCGTGAGGCAAACAGGCGACTGCGTAGTGACTGGCGGCGGCAGGTTATCAACCACAGGCGTTACTTCGGTAAATGGCAGACTCACCAGGCGCTCACTTTTTTCCGGCAACTGCGCCCCCATGTGCCTGAAACGGCGGAGCTAACTGCGGAAACTCTGGCCCTCTATCTTGACAAATACCCCTTCTGCTACCTGAAGGGCAATTACGGCAGTTTCGGGGCGGATGTGATGCGGGTGGAAAAAACAAAAACAGGGTATGGCTGCCGGGCCGGCGGCTGGCGGGTAAAAGAATGGAATTTTGCGGATCTGGCCTCCCTGTATGCATTTGTCTGCAATTATCTGGGCGGAAATGTTATTGTCCAGCAGGGGATCAATCTTGCCACCATCAATGGCCGCATCTTTGATTTACGTATTCTTGTCCAGAAAGATTACGGCGGCAGTTGGCAGATTCCCGTTGTTTCCTTCCGGATTGCCAGGCCCGGCGCAGTGGTTACCAATGTCATGTCCGGTGCGGATGAAATTCTGGCCGGGCCGCAGGACACCCTGCCATATAAGGGCGTGACCTGGGCAACCCTGGAAGCGTTTGCCAGGAATGTGGCCTTATCCCTGGAGGCATGTTTTGGCCTGCACGGAGAAATAGGCCTGGATATAGGTATTGACACCCGGGGATGGCTCTGGGTGATTGAAGCCAACAGCAAACCGAACACATCAGGTTATCAGCAGCTGGCTCCGGCGGAAGTCTGCTCCGCTGTCTACGGGCTGCCCCTGGAGTATGCAAAATTTCTGGCGCAAAGAATGTATGCCCTGCAGCCATATTAAGCCGTAAAACGGGGCTGTAAACAAACCTTTGGCAAAGTTGTTTACAGCCCCGTTTATAATTTTTTCCTCGCTTTATTTTCCGGTAAAATTGACTGCTAGCAGCTTTTTTTGCTTTGGCAGCATTAATGCAAGGTTACGATTTTTAGCCCTTTTTCTTTTAATAAATCTATAATCTGGGGAAGTGCTTCTAATGTAGCCTTGGTTTCATGCAGAACGTATACCCCACCGGACGGTTCTGTTTGTGCAAAGTATGTTAAAATGTCTTCGGGACTTTTATCGTTCCAGTCCTGGGGATCACGATTCCAAAGCATTAATTTCATTTGTCTTTTTTCCAGTTCTTGAAGCAAGGTTTGATTTTTTGTACCGTAAGGTGACCGAAATAAAGCAGGTGTTGTCTGTGTCAATTTCATGAGTAGTTCATTTGGTTGCTCAATTTCGGTGACAAGACTTGAAGGTGACAATTGTGTAAGGTCGCGGTGACTCCAGGAATGATTTCCAATGGACATCTTGGCATTAACTAAATATGCCACCTTCTCCGGGTATGCTTCTATATTTTTACCGACGAGGAAAAAAGTTGCCGCAACCTGCTTTTCCCGTAGAACATCTACAATAGCTTCTGTGTATAGTGTTGGGCCATCATCAAATGTCAATGCGACGCAGCCTTCCGCAACATTTGTCTGTGACATTCTTTCCACAGGAACCGAAAATTGGTTCTGCTCTGTTGCAGTTTCATCATTTTCCTGTGTGTTCTCATTTACCTGTATGTTCTCATTTTCTTGTTTGTCCTCGGGAGCCGGCGTCTCATCATACACTATTGGCATATTCTGTCCCGCAGCATATTCAACCCCCCGGTTGTTGCTGTATGCATTCCCCAACCTTATAAACACTAAAAGCAAGAAAGCAATACAGGCAGCTCGTTTTACTTTTTGCCAATGTCCGAGAGCAATGAGTTTTTGTTTTTTCTGCCTGCTTACTGCCAAAGAAGCAGGCAGTGTCGTTTCTGCATTTCCCTGCGAGTTCAACTGCTGCAAAAATTCCTTGCCCTGCAGTTGCTGCAGTGTTTGCACAAAAGCTTTTGTGCAAATAAAATAAATGGACTCCCTTTGTTCACCTGCCAATTTTGTGACTTTTGCCAAATGTTGTTTGCGGTAGGGGTCCCAGAGAGACTGAAGTGACAAACGAAAGAGACTGCCATTACCGAAAGTGATTTTATTTGACAGCTCCAGGTAGGTTTGTTTATCAAGCGGCACTTCAAAGGGAGCAATTTTGCCATTATTATGTGCGTTCACTGCCAGATAGAAATTATTGCCGTTACAACGGAAAGAACGGATTTCCAGAATTAGTCCGATATTATACATTGGTATTGCTCTCTGCATTGTCAGAATTCGGTTTCCGGCAGGAAACTGTTATACGATTGGTAAAATCAGAAACGATATTAACAAGATATGTATTCTCCTGGCGGATAGTTTCATATTGCTCCCTGAGGGATCTGTTTTCAGTTTCCAGTAGCATAATTGCTTCTTCCTGCTTTTTTAACCGGACAACATAATCGATACTGTCTTTTTCAATCTGCTGCTGGAGCTTCTTATTCTTTTCCCGCTCAAATTCAATCAGATTTTTCAGCTCTGCAATATTTCCTGACATGGCAGTCTGCATTTTGCTATAGTCTTCCAACAGTTGATCTATTTTCATGTTTTTTTCGTCAACTTTTCTCTGCAGGGACTCAATTTCTTTTTCCTTATCCAGCGAGTATTGCTTATATTCGTCAATCTCTTTTTTTAAGAACTCAATTTGCTCCTGCGCAGACGAAAAACGGTCTTTTAGTTCCTGCAAATTCATATCTGTATTATTTTTATTGCGGATGATTTGTTCAACAGCTGTGACTAAATCGAGAATTTCTTTATCCTGATTGGACTGGCGATAAAGCTCTTGCAGCGGCGCATTATAGTCTTTTGTGTCGGGCTCAAAAGTACCATTCTCATTCGCTTTATGCGTTTCTGTGGATATTTCTGTAGGAACAGGGTTATTTGTACTTGCTTTGTTTTGACTTGCTTTTGTATTTTTTTTCAATGCAAAAAATTTTTTTAAGCGAGTAAATATTTTAGACATAAAAACACCGCTTTCTTTCTCTATTCTCCGACCTAAGTCCCGGGCATTGGGAAAAGCAATTATTCATGCTGTTTAAAAGCCTTCATAAGCTGCACAATTACTTGATCAAGCGCTTTACTCTGCCTAATTGTTTTTTCGTGTTTTAATCCCATACCGTTTTGCGAAATCGAGCAGACGTTTTCTTTCAATTTCCAGACGTTGATGTAGCTTCTTCATACAAACCCTTTCGACATAAATGTGCCAATTTTACTTTATATAGCTATTATTTCCGTTTTATTTCCTTTCAGCAATAATCTGCAGGTACTATCTTTGCAACAATAAAAATGAAAGAATATGCCACCAGTCTTATTGATTCATATAGGGAGTGTATGCCAGGGCTTGTTTGTGTGCAAAAAAAGCTGTAACGAAAAAATATTCGTTACAGCCAGAAATGTCTCTTGTTATTGCCTGTTTTTACAGCCGAAATCAGGATAGCCCCGGCCGTCCCAGGCTTCCACTTTTTCCGTGAAGGCCTGCAGGCGCCTGTCGGCTTCCTGCCGGGTAATTTTGCCTGCCGCCACTTTTTTCTCCAGCATTTCCCTGTAGCGGCTGAGCAGTTTTTCTTTCTTTTCGGGGACACTTAATTTGTTAAAGTCTTGGATAGCCTTGATTTTTTCCTCGATCCGGGCAATCTTGGCATCCGCTTCTTCCTGTGTCATTTTTCCTGCGCGTACCTGTTCCTGAATGTGTGTTTTTTTCTCTTCAAGGAAATTAAGCGGGTCTTGCATTTTTCGGCAACTTGCCGTCTCCTGTGTTACTACCATTAAGGCACTGCCTTTAGGTTTTTGCGCGCTGAAAGAGTGAGCGGTTGCCGGTACGGCGAAAGCGGCCGAGACGGCAAGTGTAGCTGCCACAGCCAGTGTTGCAAGACCTTTTAATTTCATTACATCACTCTCCTTTCGTTTTTATTTTTCACGCAGACAAAGTTTTTAGTATGGAAAAATGCAGGAGCAGGCAAATTACGGCCTGCTCCTGCATTTTTTTCTTTTAACAGTATTACACAATTTTATGCAATATCATGTGTCAGGAACGGCGCGGCAAGCCGGATGAATTTCACTGTTGAGATGACATCCAGTTCTCCGATTTTCTCCAGTGCCTGCCGCGGCACAGGGCTGTCCACCTGCAAGACCATTAGTGCCTGCCCGCCGCTTTTGGTCCGCCCCAGCTGCATGCCGGCGATATTAATCCCGTGCGCAGTCAAAATCAGGCCGCATCTGCCGACCACTCCGGGAACATCACGGTGGTTTGTCACGAGCATAAAGCGGGATGGACGGATTTCAATGTCGTAGTTGTTGACTTGTACAATCCGGCAGTCATTATTTGCAAACACGGTGCCGGCGATGGTATGCGTGCCTGTTGCGTGGCTGACGCGGGCTGTGATCAGGCTGGGAAAATGTGCGGCGGCAGTTGTTTTGCTTTCCGTGATTTTAATTCCGCGCTTTTTCGCCATGAACGGCGCATTGATATAATTGACTGTATCCTGCAGGAAGGTGGAAAAAAGACCGCTTAAAAAGGTATGTGTCAGCAGCGTGACAGGGTGTGCGGCAATTTCACCGCTGTATTCCATGGCAACAGCCTTAACCTGCCCGGGGAAGAGCTGGCCGTAAAAGGAACCCAGCATTTGTACCAGGTGCAAATACGGCTGCAGCTCCGCAAAATCTTCCGCCGGGAGGCCGGCCACATTGACTGCGTGCAAAACCGGCTGTCCCTGCAGGGCTGCAATAACCTGCTTTGCCACCTGGACGGCCACGTTTAATTGTGCTTCCGCTGTGGATGCCCCCAGGTGAGGAGTGACGATTACATTGGGCAGGCTGCAGAGCGGGCTGCAGTGTGCCGGTTCTGTGGTAAATACATCCAGGGCGGCACCGCCAAGCTGCCCGGAAACAAGGGCGTCATGCAATGCTTTTTCATCTACCAGCTCACCGCGGGCACAATTAATTAAACGGGCTCCTTTTTTGCTCAAAGCGAACTCTTTTCTGCCGAGCAGATGCCTGGTTGCCGCGGTGGCGGGTGCATGCAGGGTAATAAAATCCGCCTCAGCCAGCAACCGGGGCAGTGTGACCGCGGCTGCTCCCAGTTTTTCCACCTTTTCCGGGGCAAGATACGGGTCGTAAACAACTATGTTCATGCCCAGGGCTGCAGCCCGGCGGACGACTTCGCCGCCTATGCGCCCGGCGCCGATAACGCCCAGTGTTTTACCGTACAGTTCCATACCGGTGAAACGGCTGCGCTGCCACTCACCTGCTTTCAGGGAACTGTCCGCAGCGGGAATATGGCGGGCAAGAGCCAGCATCATGGCTATGGTATGCTCGGCTGCGGAAATGGTATTGCCTGCCGGTGCGTTCAGCACCAGCACGCCGCGTTCCGTAGCAGCCTCCACATTAATATTATCCACGCCGGCTCCGGCACGACCTATTACCCGCAGCTTTACGGCTGCCGCCAGGAGTTCGCGGGTCACTTTTGTTTCGCTGCGGACAATCAGGGCGTCATACGCGGCAATAATTTCCTGCAGCTCCTGTGGAGACAGGTCAGTTTTTATATCAACCACGGCATGTTTTCGCAGCAGCGCAAGGCCTGCTTCCGCAATAGGGTCACTGACAAGTATTTTCATAATTAACCTCCCTGGTGCAGGAAATGGTGTAAAAAAGGCTAAATAATAGAACAAGCTTATTCCCATGCCGGTAAATGCAAAGCCGGAAGGCAAATCTTTTAAGGAAAATTTTCCAGATGTTTCCGTGTCTTCAGGAAATGAAAGGAGAGGAACAACGTTTGCAAGAAGCAGGGTTTTCGGTAAAAACTTTTACAGCGGCATTCTTCCAGTCAATCAGGAATGTTGTTGTCCTGCCGGATGAAAATATCCTGGAAAAAATGCTTGCTGCCCTGATCTGCGGCGGCCATATCCTGCTGCATGATGTTCCCGGTGTAGGCAAAACACTCCTGGCCCGTACATTCTCCCGTGCCCTGGGCCTGTCTTTCAGTCGCATCCAGTTTACTCCCGATTTATTGCCAACCGATGTTACCGGGATAAATTATTTTAACCAGAAAACAAGAGAATTTGAATTTCGTCCCGGTCCGGTTTTTACCAATATTTTATTGGCTGATGAAATCAACCGGGCCACCCCACGGACACAGTCCAGCCTGCTTGAATGTATGCAGGAAGCAACTGTGACGGTTGACGGCGAAACCAGGAAAATTGGTTTTCCCTTCCTGGTCCTGGCGACAGAGAATCCACTGGAAATGGAAGGGACTTTCCCCCTGCCCGAAGCGCAGCTGGACCGCTTTTTTATGTGCCTGAACCTGGGTTATCCCGGGTTTGAAGGGGAAAAAGCCATTGTCAGGCGTTTTCTGAATGACGATCCGCTGGAAGAAGTGGAAGCTGTGGCTACTGTAGAGGATCTGCTTACCCTGAAAAAACTGGCGGCTGAAGTCAGGTTTTCGGAACCGGTGCTGAATTACATGCTGACTATTGCCCGGGAAACAAGGAACATGGACGGTGTCCGGCTGGGTGTAAGTCCCAGGGGAACTCTCTATTATGCCCGGGCAGCGCAGGCCCTTGCCCTGCTGCGCGGCAGAAATTATGTCATCCCGGATGACCTGCAGGAGCTTGCCGTGCCCGTCCTGGCACACCGCCTGCTGTTGGAGATGTCCGCCTCCCTGCAGGACGTTTCCCGGGCGGAACTTATCAAAAAGGTTGTCAGCAGTGTGGATGTTCCCCTGGACACAGAATACGGGATGAAAGCCGATGAGTCCTGAGCGGATTATGCAGGCGGGGCTTGTTGTTGCCCTGCTTGGTATTGTGACCGGCGTTTTTTTGATTGTTATTCCCGGAGGAGCGCTTTTTCTTGTCGGTTTTGTTTCCTGGTTTTACGGCAGATACCTGCCGCAGGCAGTGACGGCAACTGTTGCACTGGCCAAGAGGCGGGCATTTTACGGGGAATATGTTTCCGGTACGCTGCATCTTGTCAACGACCAGCCCTTTCCCCTTCCCTGGCTGGCCTGCAGTATGGAATGGCCGGAAGAGTTAAAACTGGTGGATGCGTCGCAGCTTGTCAGGCAGGAAGCCAAACTGTTTTTTCGTTCCGTCCATTCCATGCGTGGTTTTGAACGCTTAAACAGATACCTGTCCCTGCAATGCCTGGGGCGCGGTGAATTTACCCTGGGTCCCATGGAAGTGAGAGTGGCGGACCCTTTTGGCTTTGCTGAAGGCCGGCGGACAGTGGCTGCAAAAACGAAAATCCTTGTCTATCCGCGCATACTGCCCATAACTATGGAGCCGTCCCTTTTTAACCATCCCTTCGGCGGCAAAGCCATACCCAGCTGGCTGTATGAAGACCCGGCAAACTTTCGCGGGCTGCGGGATTACCTGCCTTCCGACCCTTTTTCCCGGATCAGCTGGAAAGCTACGGCAAAAGCGGGAAAACTGCAAACCAAAATTTACGATGCTTCTTTTGCCACGGAAATCACTGTCGTCCTCAATACCACCACGTCCAAATATGTCTGGGAACTGAACCCGAAACTCCTGGAGCGGGGGATTGTAGTCTGCGCATCCCTGGTACGCCGCTGTTATGAGGCGGGCTACCGTTTCGGTATTTACGCCAACAGTTCGGTCGGTACGGGACAGTCTGTTGCCGTCCGCGTAGGAGCGGGGGAGGCACAGCTGAAGCGGTGCCTGGAAACCATGTCCCGGATCCTGCCCTACCAGTTTGGTAAATGTGAGCAGGTGCTGGCACTGGCGGGCAAAAATACCGGTGAAAACAGCCGGCTTTACCTGGTGACGGCAATCCTGACGCCGGAAATGGTCCTTTCCCTGGATGACCTGCGGCGGCGGGGCAGCCGGGTCGCCGTTATTCTTTACAGCGGGCAGCCGGCTGATGTGGCTGACAGCAAAGAAATTCCTGTCTACGCCATCGCGGAGAAGGAGGAATGGAATGAACTGGAACAAATCACACTTGTCCCGTTTAGGCGTTGAGGTCCTGGCATTATGCTGCTATCTTTCACTGTATGCACCCTGGTTTGTTCTCATGGCCGTTCATTTTAAACAGCCTTCTTTCTTCTGGTTATACGGCAGGCTGGCCGGCTTGGTCCTCATTGCCTGGGCGGCATCTTACAGGCTGCATCAGCGCCTTATCAGTGCGGAGGAAGGTGCGCGGCGACAGGCAATTCTGGCCCTGACTGTTGCCGGTTTATTCTTTGCCGCCCTGTGCGTCATGTTGCCGGAAGTCCGTACCGTGCCGTCTCCATTTTATCTCGTCATTTATCTTTTTGCCGGCTTTTTTGCCTGGATCTGCGGCGTTCGCATAGCCGGGGAGCTGCACACAAATTACCGGATGCAAAAACAGCTTGTGGCCGGAACGCTGGGTTATGCGGCCTGTTTTGCTCTCGCTTACTTCCTGGACATTGCCCCGCAGTTTTACCTGCAGGTTATGCCTTTTCTTTTTTTCTGGCTGCCGGTGGCTGTGATTGTGACAGGGGTTTTGCGGGTGTACGAGCTGCAGGGCACTGAAGGTACAGCTCATGTGAAAAACTGGCTGCGTCCTCTGGTGACCATTTGTGCAGCCTGTCTGCTGGGAGCGGTAATATTCGGCTTTTTGGGGCTGCCTGTTTTTCAGATTGTCCTGATCCCGCTGAAATATATATGGCAGGCGGTTCGCTTCCTGCTGCTTGTCGCCAGTTATGGCGTAGGTTATGCTTTTGCTTACATTATACCGCTGCTTGCCCGGCTGCTTGCCGACAGAGACTTCAAGATTGACCCGCCACAGCCGCCGGAATTTACAGAGCAGGAAATAATGGAAAGCCGTAAAACTTTACTCTCGCCGGAGCTCTGGCAGATTATACAGTGGATTGTCCTGGTGCTTGCGGTCATCCTGGTGGTACGGGTGGCATATTACTACCTGCTGCAACGCCGCCGGTCTGCAGCCGCCAAAGGGGAAAAAGAGGAAAAGGAGTCATTTTCCTCCCGGCAGGCTTTGCGGGACTGGGGGCGGCGGCAACTGCAAAACCTGGCGGACAGCCTCAAAAGAAGGGCGGATGCTCTTGCCCCGCGCAGGCGTGACAGGACGGCCGTGGAAATCTACCACGCCCTGCTCGGGCTGGCTGCACGCCGGGGGATTGTCCGGCCGCCGGCCACCACCGCGCATGCATTTCAGCCAAACCTGCAGCAGGCCTGTCCGGACTGCCGGCAAGAGACGGACAATATCTTTCACGCGTTTGTGCGTGAGCTTTATGCGGAGGAGCAGGCAGGAGCAAAAGAAATTGACCTGCTCCGGGAGCATCTTGCCGCCATTAAAAAGGCTTTGTAGCCTTTATTTTTTTTTGCTCCGCCAGAGGCGGGCAAGACCGCGAAGATAATGGCCGTTCAGCAAATCGAGCAGCCCTTCCAGTTGGGCAAAGGTAAAGGCACCTCCGCTCATGTTTACCACTCCCCGGAGCGGCAGTTCCCGCGCAATTGCCGCCATCATCCTTTCCTGTGCCGCATTGCCGCCTGCCTGCCTGCGCACTTCCTGCATTACCAGCCGGTAAAGCAGCCGTCCGAGCAAATTGCGGCGCAAGATAACAAGCGGCGTATTGCGGTG
>DUUE01000001.1 GCA_012841735.1 Bacillota bacterium
GAAGCTTTTGTCCTGCCGAAAAAAGGCTATAATAAAAAATATGCCATTTATTCCACCAATTTTGGTTCCATCGACTCCCGCTTCATTGTGGAAGGGGAAGGACAGGAACTGTCTGTACCGGACGGCGTAGCGCATTTTCTCGAGCATAAACTTTTTGAGGATGAAAGCGGTAATGTTTTTGACCGTTTTGCCGTGCTGGGTGCATCCAGCAACGCCTTTACCAACTTTACCAGCACTGCTTATCTTTTTTCCGCGACAGACAATTTTTATGAATGCCTGGAAATACTGCTGGATTTTGTGCAGGAGCCCTATTTTACCACGGAAAGCGTGGAAAAAGAAAAAGGGATTATTGAGCAGGAAATCCGGATGTATGAGGACAACCCGCAGTGGCGGATTTTCTTTAACCTGCTGGCCGCACTGTATCAGTATCACCCGGTAAAAATAGATATCGCCGGTACGGTGGAAAGCATCAGGCAAATTGACAAAGATGTGCTTTATAAATGTTACCGCACCTTTTACCATCCCAGCAATATGGCCGTCTTTGTCGTGGGGGATGTGGACGCGGCGCGCGTGCTGGACCAGGTTGAAGCAAATATTAAAAAACGCAATTACCGGCCGCTGGGGGAAATCGTGCGTCTTTTCCCGGAAGAGCCGGAAGAGATCGCCCGCGATTATGTGGAGCAGTCCCTGGTTGTTTCCCAGCCGGTCTTAAACCTGGGCTTTAAAGAGCATGACGTGGGTTATGACGGCAAAGCCCTTTTTAAACGTGAAATCACCACCACTTTAATGCTGGATGTGGTCTTTGGTTCCAGTTCGCGCCTCTATAATGACTTATATGAAGAAGGGCTGATCGACGACGAATTTGATGCCGGCTATGTGTCCGAGGTCGGTTACGGCCATACCATTGTGGGCGGGGAAACTTCGGATCCGGAAAAGCTTGTCGACCGTCTGGTGGAGGGCATCAGGCGCAGCCGGCGTGAGGGAATTGCCGCCGATACTTTTGAACATTACCGCCGCAAAATGATGGGTGAATTTCTGAAAAGTTTTAATTCGCTGGAGTTCATTGCCAACAATTTTCCCGCCTATCATTTCCGGAAAATTAATTTCTTTGACTACTTGCAGGTACTGCAGGAAGTGACGGTGGAAGATGTCAACAGGCGCCTGGAGGAACATCTGGATTTAAAACGCATGGCGTGTTCCGTAATTATGCCCAAAGCCGGGGAATAAGCGTGCTGCGGCCGGATTTGTCCGGCCTTTCTTTTACCGCTGCATTTTCCCCCGGCAGGAATTTATTGCTTGCTGTGGAATTGAGACAGTAATCAGCTGAGAAGGAGTTGGCCAGAGCGTGGAAAAGCTTTATACAGTGTCCGACCTGGCACAGCTGACACGCAGCCAGGTACGTGAAAATTTTAAAAACTTTATGAACCCCGGTTTATGTACGTTGTTTGGTTTGCTGGACTTTGACAAGCATTATGTCAAAGCTGAAGGTGTCTATGTCTGGGACGGCGACGGGAACCGTTACCTTGATTTTCTCGGCGGTTACGGTTCGCTGAACCTGGGGCACAACCATCCCTATGTGATTGAATCTGTGCAGAAAGTGGCTGCCATGCCCAATTTATTGCAGGCGGGCATGGGAGTGGCGGCCAGCACGCTGGCTCATAACCTGGCGCACATCACCCCGGGACGCCTGCAAAATACTTTCTTTTGCAACAGCGGGGCCGAGGCGGTTGAAGGTGCGCTGAAACTTGCCCGCATTGCCACGGGACGGCCGCGCATTATCTCCTGCCATAGCGGTTTTCACGGCAAAACAATGGGATCGCTCTCTGTTACGGGGAGGGAAA
>DUUE01000334.1 GCA_012841735.1 Bacillota bacterium
AACCAACCATTGGCCTGGATGTGGTCGTCAAGCATAGTATCCGCGAGCTGATCCTGCGGATGAACCGGGAACTGGGGACAACAGTCTTTCTTACCAGCCATGATACCGGGGATGTGGAGCATGTCTGCCGGCGGGCCATTATTATTGATCAGGGTAAAATTGTGCTCGATGAAGCGGTGAAAAAGCTGAAGTATAATTACCTCAATCAAAAATTGATTACAGTGCGCTTTGAACAGCCGCAGCCTTCATTTGCAGTACCGGAGGGGATAACTATGCTTAAAGCCGGAAGCAATGCCGCCCGCCTGTCGGTGGATACACGTGTGCGTTCCGTTGATGAAGTGATGCGCTGGCTGACCGACAGGGGCGGTGTGGCTGATCTAACCGTGGAGAATCCTCCCCTGGAAGAGACAATTGCTGCAATCTTTAAACGGAGGGAGGCTGTCTGCCGTGAAAAGCTGCCGTAAATACGGAGCCGTGTTTCTTATCAGCCTGCAAAATGCCTTCCATTACAGGAGCAATGTCCTGGGCGGCCTTGTGTTTTACACGCTGTTTATCTTTGTCTTTTTTAATTTATGGCGTGCCATTTATCAGGGCGGCAGTGTGGCCGGATATTCGCTGGCACAGGTGGTGTGGTACTTATGTATCACCGAATTGATAGTTTTCGGCGCCAAGACGGATATTTTTGCCAGGATGAATGAGGAGATTAAATCAGGCAGTATTGCTTACCAGTTAAGCCGTCCCTACAATTATGTTTTTTACCAGTTCTTTCAGGCTTTGGGCGGCATTGTTTTTAATTACCTGCTCTACGGGCTGCTGGCTGTAGCGCTGGGGATTGTTATGGCGGGCCCGCTTGAAGGCTTTAACCCTGCCACCGCCCCGTTTGCCCTTTTATCCGCCCTGGTTGGTCTTATCATCAATTTCTTTTTCCAGATGGCACTTGGTTTGACGGCATTTCGTCTGGAAGAAAATCTTGCCGTTTACCTGATTTACCAAAAACTTGTCTTCATGCTGGGTATGTTTATCCCCCTGGAGTTTTTGCCGGCCTGGCTGCAGGCAGTCGCCCGCCGGCTACCCTTTTCCTATGTGGCGTGGGCGCCGGCCAGGCTGACGGTTGCTTTCTCGTGGGATTTCTTCCTGGAGGTATTTCCCGTCCAGCTGCTGTGGGCGGCCGTCTCCATCCTGTTTGCTTTGCTGATGTACCGCCTGAATGTTGCCGCCCTGCAGGGGCACGGAGGCTAGGAGGTGTCCGGGATGAAAAAAAGAACATCACTCCTGCGCTTAATTGTTTTGTATTTCAAAATCAACCTGGCTTCCGCCATGGAATACAGGGGCAGTTTTTTCTTGCAGGCTTTTGGCACGGCTGTTTCCAACGCCACATTTGTTTTCTTCTGGTGGGTTGCTTTCAGGCAGAGAGGCGGCACCATCGGCGGGTACGGCTTTAATGAGGTGATGTTTATCTGGGCAGTGTGCTCTTCGGCTTTTGGTTTTGCCAATATATTCTTTGGCAACCTGCAGCAGATTACCCGCATTATTGTCAGCGGTGAACTTGACACATATCTCCTGCAGCCGAAAAATGTCCTGGTCAGCCTGTTATGTGCCAGGACGAATTTGAGCGCCTGGGGTGATCTCATTTATGGTTTCGTGCTGCTGGCACTTACCCGGAAAGCAGACTTTACTGCCTGGTGTGTCTTTGTGGCCGCTATTATCATTGGCGGTTTCCTGATAGTTGCCATCGCCGTCACCGCCCATACTTTCACTTTCTACCTGGGGGATGCTTCCCTGGTGGGCGGCCTGGCTTTGGAGTTTGTGATCAATTTTTGCATCTACCCTGAAGGTATTTACCGCGGGTTTGTCAGGGCTTTAATGTATACGGCAATCCCCGCCGCCTTTATCGTCCATGTCCCCCTGAGACTGGCGGCAAATTTCAACCCCGCCTGGTTTGTGCTTTTGCTGGCAGCAGCCGTGCTCTATTGTTGTTTTGCCTGGCATTTTTTCTTCCGCGGTTTAAAAAAATATGAATCCGGCAACCTCATGATCACCAGGCTGTAAACACTCCGGCGGGTGCGGTCAATCCGCGGCGGTCCGCCGGTGGCCGGATCAGGATGCGGAAAACAAGCCGTAAGGTCAGGGGAGGGAAAGCAGCAGCCGCCGCAAGTCTTCCGGGTCGGTGACAGGTTCCCGGCAGGCAAAGTTGCTGCAGACATAAGCAGTCGCCCGCCCGCCCACACGCCCCATGCCCCGCGTAAACGGAGCCAGCCGCTCCAGGGTGCCGCCCCCGTCCCCCGGGTGCAAAAGCAGTGCCTTGTTGGGCAGAAAGACGGAGGAAACGGTGCGGAGCAAACTTTCGGTGTCCGCCGCTCCCGGCTCGCCGGCAATGACTATTTCCACGGAAGGGGAAAGCAGAAAATCCAGGGCACAGAGGAAGAAAGTATAAGCCTGCGGCAGCCGGCGGATCTCGGCGGAAAAGGCCCGGGCAATGCCGGCGGCAATTTCCTCCAGACGGGGATTGCCTGTCAGCCGTGCCAGGCGCAGGTTGTTCAGGGCGGTCACGGAATTGCCCGAGGGCAGGGCACCGTCATACAGCTCCCGCTGTCTTACCGGCAGATCCTCCGCCTGAGCGGAAAAGTAGAAGGCACCGTCAGTTTGATCGTGAAACAAATCCAGGGATATTTGGTTCAGGCGCATGGCCTCTGAGAGGTAACGTGGAGCGAAAGTGCTCTCGTAAAGCTCCAGCAAGCCCCAGACAAAAAAAGCATAATCGTCCAGGTGAGCAGGCAGTGCCGCCTCATGTTCCCTGTAGCGTTTTACCAGTTTCCCGTCCTGTGTAAGTTTTGTCAGGATGAAATCTGCAGCACGGCGGGCAGCCGCCACAAGGTTTGTGTTTTGCAGCACGCGCCCGCCACAAGCCATGGCGGCAATCATCAGGCCGTTCCAGTCGGTCAGGATTTTGTCATCTTTATGGGGACGGGTCCGCTTGGCCTGCACCTGAAACAATTTTTCCCGCAGTGCTGAGAGGCGTTGCTCCAGTTCGCCGGCGGTCAGCCCTGCCGCGCGGGCAAGCTCTGCCGGCTCACCCGGACGGTGGAGAATATTCAGACCTGTTTCCTTTTGAGTTGCCTCATCCCGGAAATTGCCATCACGGCGGACGTTATATACAGAATTGAAGAGACCGGCATCATCCTGCCCCAGAATGTTTTCAATTTCCTCCGCTGTCCAGGTGTAGAATTTGCCCTCCACACCTTCGCTGTCTGCATCTTCCGCGGAATAAAAGCCTCCTTCCGGAGAAGTCATCTCCCGCAGCACATAGCGGAAAATTTCCCCGGCAGTAGCCGCATAAAAATCCTTGCCGGTAAACTGGTAAGTTTCCAGGCAGGCAAAGGCAAGCAGGGCCTGATCGTAAAGCATTTTTTCAAAATGGGGCAAAAGCCATTTACGATCGGTGGCATAACGATGGAAGCCGAAACCCAGGTGGTCATAGATGCCGCCGTTGCGCATGGACGTCAAAGTTTTTTCCACCATTTGCAGCGCCTTCTTGTTGCCGCTTCTTTTGCCGTAGCGCAGCAGAAAAAGGAGGTTATGCGGGGTGGGGAATTTGGGCGCACTGCCAAAACCGCCGTACTGCGGGTCAAAATGTTCAGCCAGCTGTGCAAACGCCTGCTGCAAAATTTCTTCCCCCGGCAATTTTCCCGGGCGGACCACAGCCATGGCCCGGAGGTTTTGCAACAGGCTGTCCGCCGTATTTTCCAGCTCCCTGCGGTCGGTATGCCACAGTTTTTCCACTTGCAAGGCTAGCTCGACAAGGCCCGGGCGCCCGTATGTTGTCCGTGGCGGGAAGTATGTGCCGGCAAAGAAGGGGCGCCTG
>DUUE01000170.1 GCA_012841735.1 Bacillota bacterium
ATAATTTTGTATTCAAAGGCCGGGCCGTCGTCAAAGTTGAGTATAAACTGTTTGCCGGCCATGTAATCGGAAGGCTCCATGGTATTGCGACTAGCCATGATGCTTTGCCCTTCAAAGATCTGACAGTTATTTTTGATAATTTCATCCACCTGTTCCTGGTTGAAGTCCTGATGCAGGAACCTGGATCGATAGTGGGGGCGCGAACCTTTAATGGCCGGATTAATATGCTTCCGCAAACTTTCGCTGTCCGGCAGTTTGGTGCCGTAGTTTGTCAGGGGCTCAAGGTTGGTGGACCTTCCTGTCATCTCGCCCAGGCCTTCGTACACCTGGTAATCCAGTTCATCCTGCAGGTCAAAGCCGAGGCGTACGCCAATGTGCCTGACATAAAAAAGGTCTATTACTTCCAGGGTAAAGGTGCCGGAGAACTCCTGCTCTACACGGGAATAAATATAAAATCTATCATTTATTTTCAGATAGTCTGAGGGGGCGGTTATTGTGATACCGCCACGCGGATGGCTTAGCTCTACAAAGGAAGACCAGATGACAGAGGGGAAAAAGTAGAGCATTTCCACACCGTTGTCATCTTTCCAGTAAGTCCCGAGACCTTCAATGCGGTTGGTTAGGGTATGGCGTTCATCCGGTGCCGGTCCGCCTGTATCTGCATAGCCACACATATAATGCCGCCATACTTCCCTCCTGTCCGGTTCAAAGCCGCAGAACCAAACTTCAAAGGCGGTAACTAGGTTCGTTTTTCTGTCAAAAATAACATTATAACCGCGGACGGTTTCAGGTATCATGTGAGTAAATAAAATGATATTGCCCAGCTCCTTGGCTGCATAGGGAGCACTGACAGGATTGCTGCTCCCTTCTACCAGGGTAAGTGTGTCTTCTGCAAAAGAATATTGGAGAACCGGTCCTTCATCAAGAATAATTTTCAACTTTTTACCCGCTAAAGCTTTGGATACCGGTGAGGCGCTTTTTGGCTTTGGCACCGGTGTCAGACTTGCTCTGATTTGCATTTCCGTGAGCGGGGTGTACTTATCATAAAAAGTAGCCCGGAAATAATTCATAAAATAAACATCTCCTTTCTTTTTTTGCGATCCGGCACTTGCATTGTTAATAAGTATAGTGTCTGGGAAGTGGCTTAACGCTTGCGTCAATTATTAGGTTTGCTAACATAATTCTCCAAGTAAATATTATTTCCTTTTTGTCGCGCAAGAAGATAGTTGCCAGAAATCAGCACTGGAATCAACTCCATCGTGCCATCTTCACATTTCAATAAAATCAGTAGAGCTTATTTCGTTTCAGGGTTGTGCCTGTTCTACAATCGCCCTGGCGCTGCTTGTGCCAATTCTTTCTACACCCAGGGCGATAAATTCTTGTGCCGTGTTAAAATCGCGGATTCCCCCTGAAGCCTTAATTTTTAAACCGGGTGCCGTTTCTTTGATCAACAAGACATCTTCTATAGTTGCTCCGCCGGCAAAGCCTGTAGAAGTTTTTATCATATCTGCCCCCGCTTCTTTTACAGCAAGTGTAGCTAGTCGTTTTTCTTCCGGTGTCAGCAGCCCTGTTTCAATAATGACTTTGAGGATTTTATCACCGATATTGTGTTTGACCAACCTGATTTCTTTTGTTATGTAATCAATTTGTCTTTCTTTCAGGGCACCGATATTCATAACCATGTCAATTTCTGTTGCCCCGTTTGCTATTGCTTCACGGGCTTCAAGCATTTTTATTTTTACCGTATTTGCCCCCAGCGGAAAGCCTGCTACTGTAGCGATGCCAATTTTACTTCCGGCCAAAAGCTTTGCCGCGTATTGCACATGAAAAGGATTGATACAAACGGCGGCATAACCATACTGTATAGCTTCCGTACAAAGCTTTTTTATGTCTTCCCTTGTGGCTGTTGGCTTCAGCATTGTCGCATCCAGGTATGAAGCAATTTTTTTCTGATCCGTCATTTTTACCTCCCCTTATGTATGTAAAGTTTTAATCAAACGAGCAGATGCAGCGATGAAAAAATAGGGATTATTTCAATCATCTTGTTCCGTTGGCCAATGTTTCTGTTGCAAGGGCACCAGACAAACTTATACCAGGGCAGCGCAAATGTTTTTAGCAGTAAGAGGCATCTC
>DUUE01000116.1 GCA_012841735.1 Bacillota bacterium
GGGGAGGTTTGCCGGGTGGGTAAAGGAAATGCAAAATGGGCTTCCTTCGCAGCCAGATGGCAGGGAAAGATTAATGATTCCGCCCTGATCATAACGAAAAAAACAGTGGACAGGAAGAAACGGTATGATTATATCAACATAGCTTCTTACTGTGTTTATGCCGTTCTTGGTTTATGGTTTCTGTTGACGGCAAAAACAAACCTGACGCATATGTCAGGTGGCTTCAGCATGGAGATTGTTATTCCCTTTGTCTTATTACTGACGACTGCAGCCATTCTGCAGCTTGTGGTTAATGCTTATAAAGCGCCTTACCAGAAAATAAAAGATTTGCTCAGAGAAAGAATAGACGCACAATTTTGCAATTGTTACTATGATTTCTGGGGCGCGGCCTGCAGCCACAAGGAAGATTTTATAAAAGATGTCAAAGAAACTTTCGATCTTAATCTGTATTATTAGCCTGCTGCAGCTTCCGCATTATCTGCTCTTCTATGTAGTCCTTGCCGGCAAAAACACCCAGTCCCCCGCCATGGCAGGCATAGGCGGCAGCTACCCGGCCGCCTTTTTGCTCCACGGCATCTTTAATTTGAGCATGGGTTTTGCTGCTCCCGCTTAAGTTCGGGTCTGCCTGGAAGGTAATTACGGTTACCAGCTTTCCGTTAAAATCCGCTTTCTGCAAAAAAGCATTCATGGCCGGTGTACTGCTTCCGGCCCAGATTGGCGTTAAAAGATAAAGCTCCTCGCAATCCCGGACCTCCTCCCATGGCCGGCCGGTAAGCCGCGAAGCTTTCCGGAACAGTGCTTTCCAGACGCCGCCCAGAAAGCTGCTAGGTTTTTCCTCAACCAAACGGACTAAAACTGCGTTTTTCACCAACGCCAGATACTCTGCTCCAGCTTTGGTATTGTTATCCCTGGAAAAATAGACAACCCCGCATGACATGCCAAAAGCCCCCTTTGGCTAAACTTTCCAATTATACAATAACACAGGCGATGCGGCGAAACAACCCGTAGCCGGCGCAAGCTTCCAAAAGCAGGCCGTGAAAAATTTCTGGGAATTATTGCAACAATCTTGTGAAAAACATCTTGTGCAGATCACCGTCCCAGTGTATAATATACATGTATATATAACTCCAACAATGCTATGAAAGCATTGGTTTTCTTATCTGCTTTAATTAATTGCAGCCACGAAGGTTCATTCCCGGAAACAGCATATATTCGTAATATTTTATTCAAATATATTTTCTCGATATCAACCATGAAGGTTATGACTGAGCCGGACTCAGTATGCCTCATGGTTTTTTTATGCAAAACTCAAGCTTACCTGAAGGAGAACGCCATGACTACAAACACTGCCAGTTTTTTAGATGTAAAACGGTTAGGCAACCGGCGGGAACTCAACCTGCCGGCAATAGTGAAAATCCCCCTGCTTAAGGACTATATCACGCCCACCTGGAGCAGTGTGGAGGAAAACATTATTTTCGGACTGCGCCTGCCCAAGGTTTTGCTGGGCCTGATTGTCGGCTCCTCCCTGGCTGTTACCGGGGTAGCCATGCAGGCGCTGGTCAGAAACCACCTGGCAGATCCCTTTATCCTGGGCGTCTCCTCCGGAGCGTCCGCCACGGCAACCCTGGGCATGCTCTTTGGCGTCTTCTCCTTTTTAGGCGTTTATGCTTTGATGCTCTGGCCTGCCTGGGCATGGAGGAAATGGCGCACAGAAATTACCTCCATTTGTCCGGCAGAGAAAAACAAAGAGTACTCATTGCCAGGGCCATTGCACAGGAAACAGATTTCCTCATCCTGGACGAACCGACCAATCACCTGGATATCGGCTATCAGCTGCAGATACTTGATTTTGTCAAAAACCTGCAGGTTACAGTTTTAGCGGCACTCCACGACCTGAATCTTGCCGCCATGTACTGTGACAGGCTCTATATCCTGAAAGAAGGCCGGATTTACAAAACAGGCACACCGGAGGAAATATTGACTCCGGAAATCATCCAGGCAGTTTACGGCATTAAAGCGGATGTCTTCCTGCATCCCCTCACCAATAAAGTTACCATTACATTTTTACCTGCAAGTATGAACTATAATTAAAAGGGGCTGAAGCAAATGCACAGAAAGAAACACCTGATTCTGCTGCTCTCCGCTTTTCTGCTCCTGGTACCGTTGGTGGCGGGGTGCGGCGGGGATGTCCGGGAAGAAAAAGATGACCGGAAAAAGACGGGAGATTATCAAATACTGACTTTTCACAACTATGGCAGGAAAGTTGTCATCGCAGAGCCGCCGGAGAAAGTACTGACCCTGGGGCCCAATTGCAGTGAATTGTTTGTCGCCCTGGGCCTGGTGGACAAGGTCATCGGCAACAGCCTGGATAACCACAGCAGGGGGCCCCTGCCCGAATATGCCGCCGCTTATGCCAGGATTCCTGAACTGAATTATGCCAATGCCACACGGGAAAGAGTCATTGGCAGCGGGGCGGATTTTATCTACGGCATTGACTGGGAATTCGGCGGTGAAGGCCTGGATATTGAGGAACTGCAGGAGTACGGGATAAATGTCTACCTGAATAAAGCCGCCACTTTTGAAGAGGCATACCAGGAAATCACCGACCTGGGCAGGATCTTCCGGATTGAAGACAAAGCCGCCGACTTGATCGCCGGCCAGAAAGCCAGAATTGCCGCGGTGGAAGCAAAAGTGGCCGGACAAAAACCGCTGAAAGTGCTGGCATATGATTCCGGCGGCGAGGGTGTATTTACCTGTGGCGGGACAAATTTTGAAACATTGCTCCTGGAAAAAGCGGGCGGCCGCAATATTTTTGCCGACCTTACCGACAAACAATGGACTACGGTCAGTTACGAGGAAGTATTGCAGAGAAACCCCGATGTGATTGTGGTTCATGATTACGACGTACCCTCCCTGGAGGAAAAAATAAAAGCCCTCAAAAGCGACCCCGGGCTTTCCCAGCTGGACTGCGTAAAAAATGAAAGATTTGTTCCCATCACACTGGAAAGTGTGCTGCCCGGTGTGAGGATGGCCTACGCCGTTGAGTTGCTGGCAAGGGGATTCTACCCCGAACTGTTTGAATAAGCAGGTGCGGGCAGTACGTTACGGCCTGCGCCGCAGGTATGAGTATAACAATCCCAGCAAAAAGACGATCCCGCTGTAACCAATCACAGGATAGAGAAAACCCACCAGGTTGGTAAAACCTGCCTGGCTGGCACAAAATGCCGCTACGGTCGTACAGAGTATGGTTGCGGTTTGAACCGCAGGAGACCTGTTTCCTGCCATTCTTGCCGCAAAGCCATACAAAGCGCCCACAGCCGTGGTATAAACTTCGGCCGCCAGGACAAGCGTGTACAGGAGCTGACACAAAAATGATATTCTGGCTGCAATGTAGACCATGGGCAGTTCCACGCCCGAAAGCTCCGCCATATTCCCCGAGAGGGCAAGATAAATCATCACCGCCCCGGCTCCCAGGCCAAGACCGCCCCACAGGGCGCCCGAGAGTAAAGTTTTTTTCTCCCGGACATTTGCCCCCAGAGGGCCAAGGACCGCAAGGGCAAGCAGGATATTGTAAGAAACATACAAAACGGCCGCCACCGGCCAGTTTGCTATCAGCCCGCCGGCGCCGCCCCCCGGTACTGTGGCAAAAAGAGCGGGCGGCACTTGCAGCATGGCAAAAAAGCCGGTCAGAAAAACGGCAGCCAGCAGGAAGGGTACTACAAAGCTGATACTGTTAATCACACCGTAAATACCGGACAAGACGGTAATGGCGGTAAAGCCGGCCATCACCGTATTGCCCAGCATGCCGGGCAGATGCAGATGCTGGGAAAATAAGGCGCCTGTCCCGGCAATCATGACAGAAAGGGCGCCAAAGAGAAAAAAAGTAATTATATAATCCAATGCCGCTCCCAGCAAAGGACCGCAGGCATGGCGTATTATTTCATAATGAGAGCGGGCCTGGAGTTTTCGTCCCGCTTCCAGTACCAGGTAACCCAAACCGACAAATAAAACGGTGGCAAACAATAAGCCTGCCAGTCCCGGAAAACCAAACTGTGAAAAAAACTGGAATATTTCCTGGCCCGTGGCAAAACCGGCACCGACCACCGTTCCAATATAGGTGGCGGCAACTTGAAAAGCAGAAACCCCTTTTTTGCTCATCCTTACCTCTCATTACATTCAATTTGCAGATACATTCTACAAATCATATGAGCAAAAACGGGATTTCATGCTTTTTTTGTCCTGCCAGGCCGGACTAGGCTTTTCTTTTCTTTTTGGCCCGATACATCAGGCTGTCCACCTTGGCAAAGAGAGCTTCTGCCGTTGCCCCGTCTTCCGCCGACACAATGCCGAAACTGCAGGTGACCCTTTCAGCTATGCCAAAATCATAGCCCCTGATCAAATTTTGAATTTTATATGCCACCTCCGTCGCCTGTGTATTGGCTGTATTGGGCAACAGCAGCACAAATTCTTCACCGCCCCAGCGCACCAAAACATCAGTAGCCCTGATATTTTTATTAATGACGCTGACAAATTCTTTCAGCACCCTGTCACCGGTCAGGTGGCCGTAACGGTCATTGATTAATTTAAAGTCATCAATATCAAAAAGGATTAACGAAAAATCGGCCTGCTCTTTCTCGTAAGCAGCCAGGTTTTTTTCCATCTCGACGAGAAATTTGCCGCGGTTATATGCGCCTGTTAACGGGTCAGTTACAACCACACGCTGCAGTTCACGCATATCGGCAAAATGTCTCCTTTTATAAAACTCGACGCGATATGACCAAATTGCACTCATTAATATGACAATAAAGATATAGACGGCACCCGCCGCAAAGCTCCAGCCGGTGACTCCCATCCTGTAATGGGCAAAGGTCAGAAAAGCGGCGGCAAGAAATAAAGCGGCAAATACTTTAAACCGCCACAGGTTGGGTACAAGGAAAAAGCCAATGGTAATGATCATAATGTCATAACATTTGATCAGATAATTCGGCTCCGGATAGAGAGAAATAATATGCAGGTATGACAGCACAAACAAAAACATGTAAACAGTTATCAGATAGGCGGCATACTTGTATCTTTTAATTTTTTTCAAAAAGTAACAAAAGGCAAAAATGAGCAGCAAAAAGATCGATCTGTTAATCAGCATATAAGTTACCAGGGGCTTATCGCCAATATTTCGCGAGTCGGGAATGATAAAAAGAAAATAAAGCACGCCCAGTGTCAGGACAATGGCTAAGAAGTATGAAATGGTGCTTTTGACTTCGTAATTAAAATATTCTTCTTCCATTTCCGGATCTTTAAATTCCGCCCACTTAAATTCTCTCATCCATGTTCACTTTCTTTCCCTTTTAAGATTCCTGAATAGAATTAACTCCCCAAAATACCAAAGTAGAGCCAATGTACCTTTTTCTAAAGTATTCGCCCGGTTATCACGTTTTACCTGCAATTTTCTCTTTCCGGTCTGCACATGTTTGCTCCTGTTCAGAAAGGGGCGTTGCGCCGCCAAAGCAGGGCAATGAATTGTTGCATTTACAATTTTAATTGACAATAATTACTGCATACTTAAATATCTCATGTTATAATCAATACATAAGACAAGCATAAATTTTCCGAAGAGAATTTATTTTAGATCACTTTGCCGCCTCTGCTTTACGGTATTCCGCACGTCAGGCATAAGGCTTGAGAGCCTTGCAATAAAGCGTTGTGCCGGCGCTCTAATTACACAGTTAAGGAGGTTTTTCATGTCTAGGGGAGGACAAATGAAACAGGGAGAAGAGATGACGCTTACACATGAAGCCGCCCGGGCCATCTCCGCTGAAAAAGTTGCAGCATTGCCCGCCACACCGACACAGTTTCGTTGTTCCATCTGCGGCAAAATATGCGTCAGCCTTGAGGATTTAAAATTCCACTGTGCACATGAACACCCGGATTCCGTTGCCCCGCTGACAGTCACGCTCACTGTTAACGGCAAAGAGTGTGAAGTTTTAATCGAACCCCACTGGACACTGCAGCGCGCGCTCCAGTTTCAGCTGGGGCTGACGGGCGCAAAACAAATGTGCGACCGTGGAGCCTGCGGTTCCTGTACCGTCATCATGGACGGACGTGCCGTCCTTTCATGTACTGTACTGGCCGCAGAATGTGAGGGCAAACGGATAGAGACTGTAGAAGGTATTGCCGCCAATCCCAAATGGAAGCCGCTCATTGATGCATACTGCAAGTGGGATGCCATGCAATGCGGTTATTGCACACCCGGTTTCCTGGTAACCGCCAAAGCACTTTTGGACAGGAACCCGCATCCCACGGAGGAAGAGTGCCGGGCCGCCCTGTCAGGCAATATTTGCATTTGCGGAACATATCCCCGCCATTCCCAGGCAATTCTGGAGGCAACACTGAAAATGGCGCAAGGAGGCGAGTAGAATGGCAGATTTAGCTGGTGCCAACGGGCAAAGAGAACATTTCCGTGTCGTCGGCAAGCCCAATCTTCCCGGCAGGCTTTCTTATGCCATGGCTACGGGTATTGCAAAGTTCGGCATAGACTATGTGCTTCCCAATATGCTGCATGCAAAATTCCTGCGCAGCCCTTACGCCCATGCCAGGGTGGTCCGGGTGGATACGGCAAAAGCCAGGACCATTCCCGGTGTTGTTGATATACTTACCTGGGAAGACGCCGACGTCAAAGACTTGAGCAGTTTCGGTGAAAGCTTTGGCACACCCAAGCCCTGGCTTGACAATGTGGCTGAACATGAAGGCCAGGAAGTGGCCGTAATTGTTGTGGCTGAAAGCGAAGACATCTGTGAAGAGGCTTTAAGACAGCTGGATGTTGAATGGGAAGTACTGCCGCATATTGTGGATATTCTTGAGGGGAAGGAGCCGGATGCCCCGGTAATCAGGCCTGGTGCAAGCCCGGTACAGCCCTTTGGCCCTCCCGGCGTCAAGCCGCCCGAGAAAAAAGGCAATGTCACCACTGTTACCACCGTACAGGGAGACATTGAAGCGGGCTTTGCAGAAGCGGACCATGTTATTGAATACGATTTAAAGCTGCCGGCCTTTGCTTCCCATATGCCCAACCCCTCCGGTTCAGTGGCCTGGTGGGAAGAAAATCCTTACCTGGGTGAAGGCAAAGCATTGCATATTGAAGGTGCCGTGCGGGAAAGACGGGCAATCAGCGCCATGTACAAAGTGCCCCTGGAAAAGACGATCCAAAAAGGATTATTTATGGGTGGCAAATATTGCGACTGGGGTTTGAGAAAATCTCAGGAAATCACACCGCTGTTGTCCAAAAGAACCGGCAGACCGGTACGCTGTGTCAATAAACGCGAAGATCACTATGACTTTTTAATGAAAGAGCGTTATATGTACCTGAAAGTAGGCTTCAAGGAAAACGGCTTAATTACCGCCATTGACGACTATTCCATTGCCGACGGCGGCGTCACGGGCAGTTCGTCTTTCGGAACTACGGGTGACCAAAGGTACGGACCTTATTTTACCCTCAGATGCAAAAACATCAGGCAGAGCATGGACATTGTCGACAGCAACCGCGGCAAAATGTATGTCAGCGGTCAGCACTGTCCTTTCAACTGGGACTCCGGTACCATGGCCATCTACTTAATTGCTGAAAAGCTGGGGAAAGACCCCATCGAAATCGCCAGGATCAACCTGCACGGTCCCACCTCCCAGGATGACCCCAACCCTGTCCCCAGTTTCGAAGCTTGTATTGAAGCCGGCAAAAAGCTGATGAACTGGAACTGGCATCCGGCCGGCACCAAAAAACTGCCGGACGGCAGAATGCACGGCGCCAGCTTCCGTTATCAGATGTGCCCGCGGCATGCCTTTTCCGGTTATGAAGCCAAATTGGAACTGCGTGACGGTGTGGTACGCATGCCGACACAGGGACCTGTCTTTGGCGTCTATGCCGTTGAAGTCAACGCCATGGTGGCGGCGGAAGAGTTGGGGCTCAACTATGAAGATATCAGGGTAGATTTTGATTACAGAGAAAAATTTACTCCTGTCGGCGGCGGCTCCGACGGCACCACGGCTTCCGCCTGGGTCATGAAAGAATGCGCACATAAATTAAAGCGCATGATTCTTGAGGCCGCCCTTGAAGAGGCGGAAAATCCGCCCCAGCCTATTTCCATGTTTGCTCCGCCCAGGCCGCCCAGCCCCTTTAAAGGCAAAGGGCTTAAACCGGAAGATTTGGATCTGCAGGACGGCAAAGTGGTACTTAAATCCGATCCCGGCGTCGGTGTTCCCCTTGCCGAGGCTGTAACACAAAACCTGGTGGCCACTTATGCAGGCAGACCTCCCACAGCTTTATGGACACTGGGCATGGGCAGAATGCTCGACACTATGAATGCTGCGTTCTGTGAAGTGGCTGTAGATACGGAAACCGGTGAAGTGGAAATCCTGCGTTTCGGTGCAGTTGCGGACCCGGGTAAAATCATGCGTCTTACTTCACTGGAAAGCCAGATTGACCAGGTTATGTATTTCAGTCAGGGCTGCCAGCTGCTGGAAGACTATGTGTATGATAAAAAGACCGGTGTGAAGCTCAACAATAATATGATTGATTACAAAAAGCCGGGCATGCTTGATATCCCCCATGTGGACCGCAAATTCCTGGAAACACGCGCCGGCAATGCGGCTTACGGGGCAAGCGGCATCAGCCATTCACTGGCCAATACACATCTGGTCATTATTGCCATCCATAACGCGATCGGCGTCTGGGTTGATCCGCCGGCAACGCCGGATAAAATCCTGAAGGCGCTGGGCAAGGCATAGGAGGTATATATGAGACCATTTAACCATATCAATGCAAAGTCACTGGAAGAAGCGGCGGCTGTTCTCGGCAAAGGCAAAAGCTCGCTGAATGCGGGCGGCACCGACCTGATCGGTACACTGAAAGACAATATTCTGCCGGATTACCCTGCCACGGTGGTGAACATTAAGTCTGTTCCCGGACTTGATTATATTAAAGAAGAAGACGGCATGCTGAAAATCGGAGCGGTAACCCGTCTGGCCGATATTGCGGAAAGCCCTGTGGTCAGGGAAAAGTATACCGCCCTGGCACAAGCCGCCGGGCACGCCGCTGCACCCAATATCCGCAACATGGGAACAATGGGCGGCAATCTTGCCCAGCTTAACCGCTGCTGGTACTTTCGCAAACCGGAAAACCGTTTTTACTGTATCCGCAAAGGCGGCCATACCTGCTTTGCCGCCACGGGTGAA
>DUUE01000325.1 GCA_012841735.1 Bacillota bacterium
CATCTTTTCTTGCCGGATAAAAACAGCGGGCCTGTTTTTTCTGCGCCGGCCTGCGTGCTTTTTTCCTGCCGGCAGTGAGTTTGCGCCGCCTCAGCGACTGCAGGAGCAGAGCTTTTCACTTTCCTGCTAAATGGCCGCAGCCGCCTTAAAGGCCGACATAACGGCAGTGGCAATGGTCCCCGCTTCCACCGCGTCACCGACGACATACACTTCCGTCTCCGGCGCACTGCGGCGCAGGGCATCGGCCACAGCATATTTTGGTTTCACCCCAAGAGCCAGCAGCACCGTATCGGCGGGGAACTCCACACGCTCACCCGTCTGCATATTGCGGCAGTAAACGGCCGTGTCGGTTACTTCCTCCAGCCGGTGGCTCAAGTGTACCGGAATCCGGTATTTCTCAAGCAGCTCCATAAAATCCAGGGAGACCCCGCGGACAGCCGCCCGCAGGCTGGAAAAATCAGGCGCCATTTCCACAACGGTAACCGCTTTGCCCGCCATGGCCAGATTAACGGCACATTCCAGCCCCACGGCACCTGCGCCCACAACTACCGTCCTGTCACCCACTTTCACCCTGCCCAGATCTGCTTCGGGCGCCCAGTGGACATGGGACTTGTCAATGCCCGGCAACCGGGGGATAACGGGCTCTGAACCGACGGCAATAATGAGGGCGTCATAGTTTTCCACATCCAGCAATTCCTTTGTCGCTTCCGTCTTCAGCAGAATACGTGCCGGTGCTTTTTTCGCCTGGGTCAGCAGGTATTTGAGGTAATCCTGCATATCTTTTTTGAAGACGGGAGCAGCCGCAGGAACCACATTACCGCCCAGAGTGCCGCTCTTTTCATACAGTGTGACATCATGGCCCCGCTCGCACAATGTCAGCATGGCCTGAATCCCGGCCGGCCCACCGCCCACCACGGCAACTTTTTTCCGCACTTCCGCTTTGGGAACTTTGTGCCCCGGAAATTCCATTTCATTGCCCAGGTAGGGGTTCACGGCACAGTTGATTACTGCCGGGACAAGCAGCCGGCCGCCGCAATACTGGCAGCGTATACAGGGGCGATGTTCATCTTCCCGCCCCAGGGCAAATTTTTTCGGCATAAAGGGATCGGCCAGGAGAGGACGACACATGGCCACAAAGTCGGCCTTACCTTCCGCAATGATGGCATCGGCCCGCTCCACATTCATAATGGAGCCCACAGTGCAAACAAGCAAGTCGGGGAAAGCTTTTTTAATTTTCTTGGCAAAATGGACATTATATTCCCGCCGCATCATGTAATTCTGCCACCAGTTACGCATGTATTCAAACTCACCGTGCAGGCCGGCGGAAACATGGAGTATATCAATTTTATCCTTGATCAGTTCAATATATCTTAATGTTTCCTCAAAATGCATGCCGTCGGGATGAATTTCATCGGCTGAAATGCGGAATTCCAGGACAAAATCTTCGCCGACCCGCTCCCGGACCCGGTCCAGCACTTCCAGGGTGAAACGGGCCCTGTTCTCCAGGGAGCCGCCGTACTCATCAGTCCTTTTGTTGTATAAGGGGCTGGCAAACTGGGAAATGAGGTTGCCGTGGCCGCCGTGAATCATGCACATTTTAAAACCAGCACGTTTGCAGCGGTAAGCTGCGGCCGCATACTTTTCAATAGTTTCTTTTATTTTGGCATGGTCCATTTCAATGGTGGCTACCGGCTCCCTGCCCGCCTCCCTGGCCCGCATGCGCTCAAAATTTGTAATCATGGACGACGGGCTGTAGGCCGGCCTGCCGGTTTTGTCAAAATGGGAATCCTTGCCGTTATGATTAATTTCCAAAGACGGTTGTACGCCATAACCGTGGCACATTTCCACAAAACGTGTCAGGGGCAGGATGGCATCATCACTGCCCAGGTCAAGCTGACGCTCTTCATCGTTGGCCTCTGTAATATCGATTACGGAATTGCCCACATGAATCACGGCAACCCCGCCCATGGCAAATGACCGGAAAAATTCCACAAATTCAATGGTTACCCTGCCGTCTTTACTGGCCAGGTTGGGGGACGGCGGCGCCAGTTCCAGGCGGTTTTTAAAATCGACTCCTCTGATTCTCAGGGGCTGGAAAACATGCTCATATTTTGCTCCCATATCATTCTCCCTTTCCTTGCATTTAGGCATCATTTTGCAGTTATCATTTCTGCGTACAGGTGACAATTCCTCTTTTCAGCACCCGGCAGAGCTTCCGGCCCTTTCGGGTTGACTTTTTCCCGGCCCCTTCACTATAATGGGACTAAACCAAATACGGGAAGGGAAGGATACAAATGACAAAAGAGGCCAGAATCCCAACCGCTTGTTTTCATCCCGACCTGCGGGAAGCGGTTTCTGTCATGCCGGAACTGGACCTTTTCACGGACCTTAACCGTACCAGGGAAACAACCAGGAAAATGTTTGCTGCGCTGCCCCCGGATGAGGAGCCCCCGGCAACCGTAGAGACTGTACCCGCCGGGAAGGATCGCCCGGCAGTGGCTGTGCGCATCAGCCGCCCACCGCAGCAGGAGGGCAGCCTGCCCGGCGTACTGCATATTCATGGCGGAGGTTATGTGCTGGGTTTTGCCGCCATGGATGACCCGACCTGCCGCCGGATAGCCCGGGAAGCAAACTGCGTTGTCGTTTCCGTCGATTACCGTCTTGCCCCCGAACACCCTTACCCGGCTGCCCTGGAAGACTGTTATGCAGCCCTGGAATGGATGGCCGCAAACGCCGGCAGTCTGGGCATAGACCCGCAGCGCCTGGCTGTCGCCGGAGCCAGTGCCGGCGGCGGGTTGACCGTTGCCACGGCCTTGCTGGCAAGGGACAGGGGCGGGCCGGCTTTGCAGTTTATGGCACCGCTTTGCCCCATGCTTGACAATACAAATACTACGCCGTCCAGCTATGAAATAACGGACCGCCGCTTCTGGTACCGGGAGGTTAACGAAAAAGCATGGCAGCTCTACCTGGGCACGGCACAGGATCCCCTTCCTCCCTATGCAGTACCGGCCAGGGCAGAGGACCTGTCCGGTCTGCCTGCCGCCTTTACCTCCGTGGGCGGTCTGGATCTGTTCCGTGATGAAACCATTACTTTTGTTTCCAGGCTGGCACAGGCCAAAGTGCCGGTGGAATTCCATCTTTACCCCGGTTGTTTTCACGGCTTTGAAAATTTCCTGCCTGCCTGCAATATCAGCAAAAAAGCAAACTCTGATTTCCTTTCCGCCCTGCGGCAGGCGCTGCACGGCTGACAGGCAGGAAAAGTTCATCATGAACGAAAAGGCAGGGGGACATTATGGCGCACGGCATGCAGGTAGTCATCTGCTCCCTGAATTCGCAATATATCCATTCTTCCCTGGCACCCTGGTACCTGCTGGCCGGTATTGCCGCCCGCTGCAGCCGGGAAATCCGTGCCACTGTCATAGAAGGTACGGTTAATGAAGACAAGGAAGCGGTGCTGCGGCGGATTCTCCGGCACAAACCGCAGGCAGTGGCTTTTTCCTGCTATATCTGGAATATCACCAGGGTCAAGGAACTCGTACCGGTGCTGAAG
>DUUE01000324.1 GCA_012841735.1 Bacillota bacterium
CTGCAGGCACCGATTCTGCCGGCCGCCTCTTTTTTGCTGTAAAAAAATAGTGTATAATATGAAAGGCTGCCGCTGCAGGCAGGAAACATTTCCGTTGTAAGCGAAAAGTAATTATCGTTGGAAGCTGCAGGCGGAAAACCATACTGTAACAGGCACTGTCTCTGACAGATAGGAGGAAACCAAATGCCAAAACTACCTGATTATATCGGGCCGGTAGCCTTCGGGGTAAAAATGGGCGTGATCCTGCCGGGAACGGACCTTGTGGGGGAAATTACGGCCGTGCTGGAAAAGGCGGCCGCCGATGAACTGTTGTCCCATCATGATGTCGTCTGTGTAACAGAATCGGTGGTGGCACGCTCCCAGAACAACTATGTGACACTGGATGCGGTGGCCGCAGAGATCCGCGCAAAACTGCAGCTTGCCGGCGCCGCCCGTATAGGAGTAGTTTTTCCCATTCTCAGCCGCAACCGTTTTGCGCTGATCCTGCAGGCCATTGCCCGGGCGGCTGAGGCGGGAGAAGTAATTGTCCAGCTGTCTTACCCCTGTGATGAAGTGGGAAACCCGGTTGTGGCTCCCGGGGCGCTGGAAGCGGTGCGGTGTGACGACGGCACCATTGCCTATGAAGCACTGGACCCCGCCTGCTGCCTGCACCCCATTACACGGGTCAATTACCTGGAAATGTATAAAAATATCATTGAAAAAGAAGGGGCAAAAGCCACCGTCTTGCTCTGCAACGACCCGCAGGCAGTGCTTGCTTACCGCCCGGACGGGGTGATTGCGGCCGATGTCCACGGCCGGGAAGAGACGCGCGCAAAACTTGTTGCAGCCGGAGCCGGAAAAGTCATTACCCTGCAGGAGCTCTGCAATGAAGGCGAAGCGGCAAGCGAATGGGGCCTTTTGGGCAGCAATATGTCGGCCAAAGACCGGCTGAAGCTGGCACCCCGCAATGCCGGCGTCTTCGCCAAAAAGCTGCAGGCGGAGCTTGCCCGTGCCACAGGCCTTACGCTGGAAGTGCTTGTCTATGGCGACGGGGCGTATAAAGACCCCAGCACCGGTATATATGAATTGGCGGATCCCATGCCCGTGTTCGGCATGACGGACGGCCTGGGCGGCCGTTACCGCATGGGCGTGAAATATAAATATCTGGCCGATGTCTGCCATGCCGAAGGCAAAACGGCAGCGGAAATTGAGGCGGAACTATCCGCCCGGAACCGCGGGGAATACGGTGAGAGTGACCTCATCATGGAAGGCACCACACCGCGCCGGCTGGAGGATGTGATTGCCAGCCTGGCCGACCTGGTCAGCGGTTCCGCCGATGCGGGCACACCTGTGGTGGTGGTCAAAGGGATTTATTAGAGTCACGCACTTTGAGCCAAGTTTTGTCCGGAGAACCGGTGAACAGAGGAGATTTAATAATAAGGGGTGTTCAGATGTCATACCTGGAAAAAGTCTGTGAAATTGTCAAGGCAAGAAACCCGCATGAAAGTGAATTCTTGCAATGTGCGGAAGAAGTGATCTTAAGCCTGGGCCCCGCCCTGGCCAAGAATCCCGTCTATGAAGAAGCAGGCATCCTGGAGCGGCTGGTAGAACCGGAAAGACAAATTGTTTTCCGCGTGCCCTGGGTGGATGACCGGGGCAGAGTGCAGGTGAACAGGGGCTTTCGTATTCAGTTTAACAGTGCCATCGGGCCTTACAAAGGCGGTATCCGTTTCCACCCGTCCGTCAACTTGAGCATTATTAAATTCCTCGGCTTCAGCCAAGTCTTTAAAAACGCCCTCACCGGCCTGCCCCTGGGCGGCGGCAAAGGCGGCTCCGATTTTGACCCCAAAGGCAAAAGCGATCTGGAAGTGATGCGTTTTTGCCAGAGTTTCATGAATGAGCTTTACCGCCATATCGGGGCCGACATTGACGTCCCCGCCGGGGATATCGGTGTGGGGGCAAGGGAAGTGGGCTATCTTTTCGGGCAGTATAAAAAACTGGCCAATGAGTTCACGGGGGTCCTGACCGGGAAGGGGCTGTCCTACGGCGGTTCCCTGGTGCGGAAGGAAGCCACCGGTTACGGTCTTATCTATTTTGTCAATGAAATGTTACAAGACCATGGGCGTTCCTTTGACGGGGCCGAAGTGGTCATTTCCGGTTCCGGCAATGTGGCCATCTATGCTGCGGAGAAAGCCATGCAGCTGGGTGCCACGGTGGTGGCCATGTCCGATTCCAACGGTTATATTTATGACCGGGACGGCATTGACCTGGCTACAATCAAAGAAATTAAAGAAGTTAAGCGGGCACGCATTTATACTTATACAAAGACCCGCTCCTCCGCCCGCTATGTGGAAGGCTCCGGCGGCATCTGGCATGTCCCCTGCCAGATCGCCCTGCCCTGTGCCACACAGAACGAACTGGATGCGGAAGGTGCCGCGGCGCTGGTGAAAAACGGCTGTTTTGCCGTGGGCGAAGGCGCCAACATGCCCGCCACCACCGCCGCCATTAAACTGCTGACGGAAAACGGTGTGCTTTTTGCCCCGGGGAAAGCCGCCAATGCGGGCGGAGTGGCAACATCCGGGCTGGAAATGACGCAAAACAGTATGCGCCTGCCCTGGGATTTTGCCGAGGTGGATGCCAGGCTCACCGGGATCATGAAAAACATCTACCGGAACTGCGCCGCGGCGGTGGAAGAATACGGTCTGAAAAACCTGGTGGAAGGCGCCAATATTGTGGGCTTTATCAAAGTGGCCCAGGCCATGCTCGAACAGGGCGTTGTCTGATACAAGCAGGAAAAAGCAAGCGGGGCAGTGCGTCGGGGCAAATCTGCCCCCTTTCTTTCTCAAACTTGCCGCCAACCGTTAGACCGGCGGCAGGTTTCCCGTTATAATAAAAGTGATGCGGCAAGACTCACGCGCGTTGCCGCAAACTGAAAGGAAAGAGGTGTTTGACGTATGGATTTGCAGGCAGTATTCGAGGCGCGTTATTCCGTCCGGGATTTTGCCGGCACGGTGGTGGAGGCGGAAAAGGTGCAAAGCATCCTGGAGGCGGGCAGACTGGCACCCACCGCCAGAAACAATCAGCCACAGAAAATCCTGGTGGTGCAGCAGCCGGACAGGCTGGAAGCCCTGGGCAAAACAGCCCGGCTTTACAATGCACCCCTGGCCCTGCTTGTCTGTGCCGATACCGAACAGACATGGAAGCGGCCCTTTGACGGCATGGACAGCGGGCAAATTGATGCTTCCATTGTCACTACTTACATGATGCTGGAAGCCACCCGCCTGGGAGTGGGAAGTGTGTGGATCTGCCGCTTTGACCCGGAAGTGGTAAAAAAGGACTTTAACCTGCCCGACCACATTGTCCCGGTCAACATCCTGGCGCTGGGCTACAAAACGGACAGCGCCGAACCCGGCCCCTTCCATTTCAGCCGCAAACCGCTGTCGGAAACAGTGGCATATGACAAACATAACTGGTAAAGTAAAGCTTATGCAGCCTGATTTGCTCCCCTTTGAGTAGATACCTGAAACAACAATACTTCAGGACTACGCAAAGGGGAGTTTTTCAATAGGAAGAAAACATCTAATAGAGCCCTACTATCTTGAACCAAAGTTTTTAGATGTTGGTGTAGATATAATCGAGGTAGATGGTGTAGAAGTTAGAATATATAATAGAGACCGCACCATATGTGATACTCTTCGTTATGAGAAAAAGCTGGAGAAAGAAGTATTTAATAATACAATTGGCCGTTATATAAAGGACCAAAGGAAAAATATAAGAAAGCTGTTTGAATATGCAGAGATATTCAATATAAATAATAAGGTGCAAACATATATAGGAGTTTGGTTGTAATGGGAAATATTGGGGCCTTACAGGCTTTATTGACAGAGCAAGGATCCCTTTTAGTATAGATTTTGGTATTGGTGATGTTATAGTACCTTCGCCAGTTGAACGAACTTTGCCAGCATTGCTACCAGAATTTGCAGAGCCCAAGATATTAACTTATTCTTTAGAGTCCACTGTGGCTGAAAAATTAGATGCCATCATATCGCTAATGGAAGCAACAAGTAGGATGAAGGACATTTTTTGATATATATTATTTAGCAACAGCCTTTGACTTTGATGGAAGGAAATTGCAGGAAGCTATTTATGAAACTCTTACTAATCGGGGCACACCTTATGAAAGAGACTCCGTTACTATTATTTCTAGGTTAGCCGATGACTCTGTTGTATTGGGGCGGTGGGATAATTTTTGCAAGAAAATACTGCAGTATGAACTTGACTTTAAGAATGTTGTCAAGGTTATTATTGATTTTCTCCAGCCACCGTTTGAAGCAGTGATACAGGAAGAAGAATTATTTAAAAATTGGAGCCATGAGAAAAAAGAATATATTTAAAAGCCTACAGTAATTTTACACTAACGTTTTTGCGTATGTATTTTTGATTCTGCGAATATTTAAGAGGATATTTTTAAATAAACAAGCGCCGCGAGGCGGCTGTTTTTTTTTGCCCTTCCCGGGCGTCGGAGGTTTAAAGCGGGCGGCTGTTGCCAATGATAGTACATAGAACGGCAGCAAAAACCGTTGGCCATCTTGTCGCCATGAGGGAGGGGAAGCGCTTGCTGAAAAAATACTGGAAAGCGGCCGTACTTTTCTGCCTGGTCGCGGTGACCGCTTTTTTTGCCGCCCACCGCCTGTTTCGTCAGACAGCCGGCGGGGAGGACGCAAACCAGATAGACATCCTGGCCACCGTGGTGGAACAAACGGGAGCCCGGATTGTGGAGGGGGAGATGCAGTATTTTGCCGTCCTGGACAATAGCTTCCAGCCCATGGAAAAGCTGGAGCAGTTTCTCCTTGAGGTGGCGGAGGCACTGCACATCACTTCAGGCACAGTGGAAAAAGGTGCAGGGGATACTTACCGAGTCATTGACCTAACCGGCCGGTCGCAGGCAGGCCTGCACACCCACATTGTGGTCCAGAGCAACCCGGGGGACAGGCAGGCGGCCATTCCACCCCAGACATATCTTCTGGTGGTGGTCAGCGACGCCTCGCCCGCCGTCCTGAAAGCCGCTGCCGGCGATTTCGCCGGGCGGCTGAAGCCGTTTGCGGAAAACGGCCAGTTCAGCTGCTACCTGACCGGGTATCTGGCCGGGAAAAAAAGCGACCGTGAAATGGCATACCTGGCGCAGTCCGCCCTGCAGGCTGTAGAAGCAGAACCGGTGGAGGAGTTTACCGTGGAGGAACTTGTCAGCTATACCGCTTACACTCCCAGGCTTTCCGCCGCCGTCAGGGAAGGGGGGGCTCCCTTTAATGTCAACATTGCCGTCCGCTATGATAATTTTCTTGAAAAAACTGTAGTCTGGGCCGGTTTTCCCCTCATTCACGACCCATATTAATTGCTTTTCTGGAAAACCTATAACAGACGGCTGCCGGCAGCAGAGAGGGGGTCAGGCTATGTGAGTGATATGATTGTTGTGGAGGGCGGTGTACCGCTGTGCGGCCGAGTCCGCATCGAGGGAGCGAAAAATGCCTGCCTGCCCATTATGGCGGCCGCACTTTTATGTGAAGGGCAGGTAACTTTAAGCGAAATTCCCGCACTGGAAGACGTTTATACCATGTGCAGCGTTTTAACGGCGCTGGGCGCCCGTACCGACTATGACAGCGCGGCCAAAAAACTGTCCGTGGACGCGGCGGCCACCCTGCGGACGGAGGCACCCTATGAGCTTGTCCGGAAAATGCGGGCCTCTTTTCTGGTTATCGGTCCCCTTTTGGCCAGGACGGGGCGGGCACGGGTTTCACTGCCGGGCGGTTGCGCCATCGGCATCCGGCCCATCGACCTGCATTTAAAAGGGCTGAGAGCCTTGGGGGCCGAGGTTATTATCGGTCACGGCTTTATTGAAACCATGGCGGACAGGCTCCGGGGGGAGAAGATTTACCTGGACTTTCCCAGTGTGGGAGCAACGGAAAACATTATGATGGCGGCCGCCCTGGCCGAAGGAACCACGGTCATTGAAAACGCGGCGGAAGAACCGGAAGTGGTGGACCTGGCAAACTTTATCAACGCCATGGGAGGAAAAATCACCGGCGCCGGCACAGACACCATCCGCATCCAGGGGGTCACGTCCCTTAGCTGTGCCGACTACTGCGTCATCCCCGACCGCATTGAAGCGGGTACTTTTATGGTGGCCGCAGCCATCACCGGCGGTACGGTGACAGTGGAAAATGTCATCCCCGCCCACCTGACTCCGCTTATGGCCAAGCTGCAGGAAGCAGGCTGCCGGGTGGAAGAGGGAGAAGGTCTTATCCATATTTCCCGCGAGGGCCCGCTCCGGGCCGTTGATGTCAAAACATTGCCGTATCCCGGGTTTCCCACGGACATGCAGTCGCCCATCATGGCCATGCTGGCCTGTGCCAGGGGGACCTCAGTGATTACGGAAACTGTCTTTGAAAACCGTTTCATGCATGTGGACGAATTGCGCCGCATGGGCGCCCGGATAAAAATTGAAGGCCACAGTGCCATCGTTATAGGCCGGGAAAAGCTTTGCGGCGCCCCTGTCAGGGCCACCGACCTGAGAGCGGGAGCGGCACTGGTTTTGGCAGGGCTGGCTGCCGACGGGCGAA
>DUUE01000171.1 GCA_012841735.1 Bacillota bacterium
GAAAAAAAGGTTCGGGCTGCAGCACCATCCCGGGGCCGCCACCATAGGGATAATCATCGACACTGCGGTGTTTATTGCGGGCAAAATCCCGCAGGTCTGTCACTACAATCTGCACTTGCCCGGCCGCCATGGCACGCCCCGTTATGCTTTCCTGGAGCGCGGCAAACATGCCGGGAAAAAGAGTAAGAATATCAATGCGCAACTTATCTCAGCCCCCGGGGCAAATCAACTTCCATGCGTCCTGCCTGCAGATCCACTTTCCTGACAACAGTCTTTAAGGCGGGAAGCAGAATGTCTTCCTGCCCTTTTTCCGCCGGCCGGACCACGTAGACATCATTGCTGCCTGTCTGCAGGATTTCAGCCACATGGCCCAGGCACTCGCCTGCCCGGGTATAAACGGCAAGCCCGATAATCTGGTCCAGGTAATACGTGTCGGGCGGCAGTTTCACCCGCTCGGACAGGGGAACGGTCAGCAGTGAGCCCACAAGTTCAGCCGCCGCCTCCCGGTTGTCCACGCCTTCCAGGTGAACCACCCAAAACCGGCCGTGGATAAAAGCATCCCGCACTTTGTAGGTCACGCTCCGGCCGTCCTTTTCCACGAAAACCTGCTTCAGCTCATGTATCCGTTCAGGGAAATCAGAAAGCAGCATCACTTTCAGTGCACCTTTTACACCGTGGGTTGTCACCACTTTGCCAATGGCTGCCGTCTGTTCCACCGGATCACCGCCTACTGGACAATTTCCACCATCACACGTTTCTTTTCTGTGGCAGAGGCTGCATTGACCACTGTGCGGATAGCTTTGGCAATCCGCCCCTGTTTGCCAATAACTTTACCCATATCTTCCGGTGCCACATGCAATTCCAGAATAATGGCACGGTCATCCTCCGTCTGCTCCACACGTACTTCATCCGGATGGTCTACCAAAGCTTTGGCGATGAACAGTAACAATTCCTTCATCCTCACTCGTCACCGTCCGATCATTGACTATTTTCCGATACCGGCTTTTGCCAGCAGCGCTTTGACCGTGTCAGAAGGCTGTGCGCCTTTTTGCAGCCAAGTTGCCGCCTTTTCCGCATTGATTGACAGCGTAACGGGCTCCGTGGTCGGATTGTAGTAACCGAGTTCATCAATAAAAGCCCCGTCACGCGGTGAGCGTGAATCGGCAACTATAATGCGGTAAAATGGACGCTTTTTGGCCCCCACTCTTTTTAAGCGAATCCGTACTGCCACCTGTTTCACCTCCTTACAGTAAGCAACAAAAGTTGGTTAAAACGGAAACCTGCCTTTGCCCCTGATTTTACCTTTTTCCATTTTGCCAAATTGCTTGAGCATTTTTTGCATCATTTCAAACTGCTTGAGCAGGTTGTTGACATCCTGTATGCGTGTGCCGCTGCCCGTCGCAATACGCTTCCGGCGGCTGCTGTTGATCAGGGAGGGATTGAGGCGTTCTTTTCTTGTCATGGACTGGATAATTGCTTCTGTTTTTTTGAATTCCTTTTCGTCCACCTGCATCCCTTTCAGTTTTTTCCCCAGGCCGCCCGCCCCGGGCAACATTTCCACCAACTGGGAAAGGGGTCCCATTTTGCGCAACTGCTGCATCTGCTCCAGGAAATCTTCCAGGGTAAACTGCTGCCTGCGCAGCTTTTTTTCCATTTCCCGTGCTTTGTCCGTATCAATGGCGGCCTGTGCTTTTTCGATCAGCGTCAGCACGTCTCCCATGCCCAGGATACGGGAAGCCATTCGGTCGGGATAAAACGGTTCAAAGGCATCCGTTTTTTCCCCCAACCCGGCAAATTTCACGGGGCAGCCCGTGACGGCACGCACAGACAACGCCGCTCCGCCGCGTGTATCCCCGTCCAATTTTGTCAGAATCACTCCTGAGAGCCGCAGCTTTTCCTGAAAAGCTTTCGCCACGTTAACAGCATCCTGACCGGTCATGGCATCCACCACCAGGAGGATCTCCTGCGGCTGCAGCGCGGCTTCCATGCGGGCCAGTTCCTCCATCAGTTCCGCATCCACATGCAGCCTGCCCGCCGTATCCACCAGCAGGTAATCATGGTTGTGCTTCCCGGCAAATTCCAATGCCGCCCGGGCTATCTGCACCGGGTCCTGCCGGCCCAGCTGGAAAACGGGGACGGCAAGCTGCTCACCCAGAACCTGCAGTTGTTTAATGGCCGCGGGGCGGTAAATATCGGCCGCCACCAGCAAAGGCCGGCCGCCGTCCTTTTTCAGCAGGTTGGCCAGTTTGGCTGCGGAAGTGGTTTTCCCTGAACCCTGCAGGCCTACCAGCATGACCACTGTGGGAGGGACCGGAGCTTTCGTGAGCTTTGCCACACTCTCTCCCATCAGCCGGGTTAATTCTTCATGCACGA
>DUUE01000009.1 GCA_012841735.1 Bacillota bacterium
ACTGCCGCCTCGCCCACCACCGCCGCCGCCGGCACGGCGCACGCATCCGAACGTTCCACGGCGGCGGTATAAGGGGTGTGGTCCTGCATATTGACACTGGCAAGCGGCTGATACAAAGTAGGGATTGGTTTCATGGCGGCACGGCAGACAATGGGCTCGCCGTTGCTGATGCCGCCCTCCAGGCCGCCGGCGTTGTTTGTCGGGCGATAATATCCCCGCTCCGGCCGCCAGCAGATTGCATCATGCACCAGGGAGCCGGGGCGCGCCGCCGCGGCAAAACCGGCGCCGATTTCCACGCCTTTAATGGCCTGTATGCTCATTAAGGCGGCCGCCAGCCGCCCGTCCAGTTTGCGGTCCCACTGCACATGGCTGCCGAGGCCCACGGGAACACCCAGTGCCACCACGGCAAAAATACCGCCCAGGGAATCACCTGCGCTTTGTGCTTTCTCTATGGCGGCAATCATCTCTGCTTCCGCCTGCGCATCATGACAGCGCACGGGTGACTTTTCAAGCTGCCGGTAAAGCGTCTTCAGGGCGGCCGGCTCAGGGGGCGGCGCAGCCGCCTCCCCGATCGCTTCCACATAAGAATATATTTCTATCCCGAAGGCGGCAAGCAGCGCCTTGGCCACCGCGCCGACGGCCACCCGGGCGGCCGTCTCCCTGGCACTGGCCCGCTCCAGGACGCACCGGAGATCGGAAAAACCGTATTTAAGTGCCCCGGCCAAATCGGCATGTCCCGGCCGGGGCTGTGTTATAATTGCCGCGTTTTCCGGCTCCCGGCCAAAGGGAGCCATGGTTTCCTGCCAGTTGGCAAAATCTTTGTTGCGGATCAGCAGTGTCAGCGGTGTGCCCAGTGTGCGCCCGTAACGCACGCCCGACAGCACCTCCGCCCGGTCCCGTTCAATCTGCATCCGCCCGCCGCGGCCGTAGCCCCGCTGCCGGCGGGCCAGCTCATTGTTAATGGCCTCTTCCGTCAGTGGCAACCGGGCAGGCAGGCCTTCAATCACCGCCGTCAGTGCGGGACCGTGGGATTCCCCCGCCGTCAGAAAACGCATCATTACGCCTCTCCTTTCCGGTCTTCCTGCCCGTAACGCTTCCGCCACCACAGCAGCACAAGTCCGGCCAGAATTAAAAGGATGCTGACTACCTGGCCGGCCCGCAGGCTCCCCCAAAACAAAGTATCCGCCCGTACTCCCTCGATAAAAAAGCGGCCGAGGGAGTAACCGATCAGATAGCGGGCGAAAATACCGCCCGACGTTTTTTCTTTTTTCGTGACATACAGCAGATAAGCAAAAACTAAAAAATTCCAGAGAGATTCATACAAAAAGATGGGGTGACGGTAGGCACCGTCAATAAACATGGCCCACGGCAGGTTCGTGGGAACGCCGTAGGCTTCCTGGTTGAAATAATTTCCCCAGCGGCCGATGGCCTGGCCGATTATGAGTCCCGGGGCACAGAGATCTGCCAGCCGCCAGAAACTTATTTTTTTCACCTTTGTGTAAACCAGGCAGGCCAGGATGCCACCGATAATTCCCCCGTGAATGGCCAGCCCCCCCTGCCGCAGGTTGAAAATGTCAAGCCAGTTGCCGGCAAAAAGGTGCCAGTTGGCCACAACGAAAGCCAGGCGGGTGCAGATTACGGCCGTGGGAACGGCGATGAGCGCGAAATTAAACAACTCATCTTCGCTGATACCGTAATATTTTGTCCGCCGGATGGCAACCAGCAGCCCGGCCAGCATGCCCAGGCTGATCATAATGCCATACCAGTAAATCTCAATGCCAAAAAGCCGAAAAGCAACGGGATCTATTTGCATTGTTTTACCTCCCACTTAATGCCTTCCAGGTTAAGCAGCCTTTCTTTCCACGGCAAACCGCAGCCGAACCCGCCCAGGGAACCGTCACTGCAGAGTACCCTGTGGCAAGGTATGACCACCGGGGTACGGTTGCGTGCCATGGCCTGCCCCACCGCCCGGGCGGCGCGGGGGGAATTTACCTGTGCCGCCAGCTCTCCGTAGCTGGTCCACTGGCCGTAAGGGATTCCGGCCGTTTCCCGTAATACTTTGAGTATAAAAGGCGGATAGCCGCTTTCATCCAGCGGGCAGGTAAAACAAACCTTTTCCCCGCGGAAATAGGCCGCCAGATCCCGCGCCAGTGCCTGCAGCCAGTGCGGATCATCCTCTCCCACCGGCCTGCCGCCGTCCGGTTGCATCCCAGGCAACTCCAGCGCATACAAGCCGCGCTCCGTATAAGCCAACTGCACGGTGCCTGCGCACGTCTCCGCCGTCCTCAGGGTCGGGCCGGAAGTATTAAACTTGCTCATCTGTCACTTACCACCTGTCATCAGTTAGTTTTCCCGTTGCCGCCATTTCTCTGCATCACAGTTCCAGCCTGAGCGCTAGATATAATACATATAGCCTTCGCCCTGCAGCTTGCGCTGCTCTTCCACGATTTCTTCCAGCGTGATGCCGTCCAAAATGCCGTTTATACCGTCCCGGACACGGCACCAGATGTTGCGCATCACACATTCGGCAGAACGCTCACATTTCTCGCCGCTGCTTTCGTCGATGACACAGTCTGTGGGGGCAACAGGTCCTTCCAGAACGCGGATAATATCGCCCAAAGTAATTTCCGCTGCCGGGCGGGCCAGGCGATACCCCCCCTGGGCGCCGCGCACGCTGTTAATGAGGCCGGCTTTTTTCAGGCTGGCGAAAAGGTGTTCCAGGTATTTTTCCGAAATATGCTCGCGCTGGGCAATGTTTTTTAAGGGGATGGCACCTTCACCGCTTTGCAGCGCCAGTTCGAACATCGCCCGCACACCGTAGCGGCCTTTCGTCGACAGCTTCATGCATAACCCCACCTTCAACTTTTCTCTTATCTCAACTGCCGCAGGCAGTGTCAGCACAAAAGAATTACAGCGGGAGCAGGGGGCGCATTATACGCCTGCGGCCACAAAAAGTGGCAATTTCCCGGAAACCAAGTCCGGCAAGGAGCTGGACGGCTCGCTGCAGTCCGTATCCCACCTCTTGGGGGCTGTGGGCATCCGATCCCAGTGTGAGGGGAATGCCAAGTTCCCGGCATTTTGCCAAAAGCATTACTCCCGGGTAAGCCTCTTTGACCGGTGCGCGCCAGCCTGCCGTGTTTACTTCCACACATAAATCGGCTTTTTTGATTTCCCGGCAGGAGGCGTCCACCACGGACGACCAGTCGCGACGGGGAAAGCAGGCAAATTTTTTAATCACATCCAGGTGTCCCACGATGTCAAAAAGGTTGCTTCGGGCCAGGTCCCTGACCAGGGCAAAATAGCGATCGTAGAGCTCGTCCGGATCAAGCTCCGCATACCGCTTTGCCTCCCCGGGGTGGGTAAAATCCCAGCCGTCCAGGAAATGGACGGAACCGATACAAAAGTCAAAGTCATGACGTGCAAGGGCGGCAGCCGTTTCCTTTTCCCTGCCCGGCAAAAAGTCCACCTCCACGCCGAGGCGGACCGGAAAGGACAGGCGGGACTGCAGCGTTTTTACTTCAGCCACATACCCGTCCAGTTCCTCCGGTTGCATATTGACACGGTGCTGCGGCGTAAATCCCAACAGCTCCAGGGGGAAATGGTCGGCAAAACCTATTTCCGCAAGGCCCTGTTTTTCCGCCGCCGCCGCATACTCCGCCATGGTCCCCGTGGCATGGCCGCAGCGGGATGTATGGAGATGATAATCAACTGTCATTTCCGCTCTCCCCTGTTCCGGCGGCCTGCGTATGGCGCCGTGCCAGTTCCGACACCACTTCCGCCAGGGTGATTCCTTTTTCCGCCAACAGGACAAGCAGGTGGAACAGCAAATCACCGCTCTCATAAATTAATTCAGCGCGATCCCTGTTCTTGGCGGCAATAATTACTTCTCCCGCTTCTTCCCCGATTTTTTTCAATATCCGGTCCAGTCCGCCCGCAAAGAGCCTGGCCGTATAGGAACCGGCAGGCCGGTTTATTTTCCGTTCCGCTATAATTTTTTCCAGGTCAAAAAGAAAATTCTCACGCGGTACTTCGTCCTCTTCGGCAAGAGTACGGAAAAAACAGCTGACTGCCCCCGTATGGCAGGCGCTGCCCGTCTGCTCCACTTCCACCAGCAGCGCATCGCCGTCGCAGTCATAAGTGATGCGCCTGACGTCCTGTGTATGGCCCGAGGTGGCGCCTTTATGCCACAACTTTTGCCGGCTGCGGGAATAAAACCATGTCTGCCCGGTGGCAAGCGTTTTTTGCAGCGATTCCGCATTCATGTAAGCAAGCATTAAAACCTGCCTGCTGTGCACGTCCTGGACAATGGCGGGAATTAAACCGTCCCGGTTAAATTTGAGCCCGTTCACATTAAACCCGGTCACGGCGTACCGCCACCCCCCGTTCCGCCAGATATGCTTTTACTTCAGCCACGGTAAATTCACGGTAATGGAAAACGGAGGCTGCCAGGGCCGCATCCGCCCCGCCTGCCGTCAGGACATCATAAAAATGGGCAATTTTGCCCGCCCCGCCGGAGGCGATGACCGGAATACCCACAGAGTCCGCCACAGCCTTCGTCAGCGGCACGTCATAGCCGTCTTTTTTCCCGTCACAGTCCATGCTGGTGAGGAGGATTTCTCCGGTGCCGAGGCGTTCTCCTGCCGCGGCCCAGTCAATGGCAGCTTTTCCTGTAGGTTTCCTGCCGCCATGGGTATAAACTTCCCACGTTCCCATGGTGTCATTCCATTTGGCATCTATCGCCAGTACCATGCACTGCGAGCCGAAACGCATGGCGCCCTCAGTAAGCAGTTCCGGCTGCAGGACGGCGGCCGTGTTTACCGATACTTTGTCCGCACCGGCCGCCAGCAGCAGGCGGATCTGCTCCGCTTCGGCAATGCCGCCGCCCACAATAAAGGGGATAAAAACCTGCTCAGCCGTCCGCCGGACGACATCAAGCATGGTTCCTCTCCCTTCGCTGGAGGCTGTTATATCCAAAAACACCAGTTCATCCGCACCGGCCTGATCGTAGTAGCGTGCCAGTTCCACCGGATCCCCCGCATCCCGCAGGTTGACAAACTGTGTCCCCTTAACCACCCGCCCCGCCTTCACATCCAGGCAGGGTATAATCCTTTTTGCCAGCATTTTCACACTTCCTCCGCCAGGGCCAACGCTTCCGGCAGGCTGATTTTACCGGTATAAAGTGCCTGGCCGATAATTACGCCCGTGACCCCCAGCCGTTCCAGCGGCAGCAGCTGCCGGATGTCTTCCAGGGAAGACATGCCGCCGGAGGCAATCACTTTCACCGGCGCCGCTGTTGCCATTTCCCGCAAAGCTTTCAGGTTGGGGCCGGTCAGCGTCCCGTCCCGCATGATGTCGGTATAGACTATTTCCGTAATACCGAGGTCCGCCAGCCGCCGGGCCAGCTCCACAGCCGTCACGTCCGCTTCTTCCACCCAGCCGCGGATGGCTGCCATGCCGTTCCTGGCGTCAATACCCGCCATAATCCGGCCGGGGTAGCGCGCACACAGATCCGCCACCAGCTGCGGGTCCGTTGCCGCCGCCGTCCCCAGAATGACCCGGGACACACCGCTTTCCAGCAAAGCTTCCGCCGCTTTTTGTGTCCGGATGCCTCCGCCCACCTGGACCGGGATGTTGACAGCCTGCACGATCCTGGTGATCAGCCCGGTATTTTGCAGCCCGCCGGCAAAAGCGCCGTCCAGGTCCACCAC
>DUUE01000254.1 GCA_012841735.1 Bacillota bacterium
AGAGGCATCTTAGGTTTTGTGCTGCCTTTCCAGCTGGAAAGGCAGCTGTTTTTTCAGCGTGAAATGCAACCGGATAGCCCCGGGGGAAAGGTGGTGCGGCTTAAAAACTGTGGCTGTCAACATTCTGGAGCATCAGGAAAGGGCCAATTACGGTGCCTATGCGGCTGAAGACTGGTTCAGGCGGCGTTTGGCCGGCAAGTCAGCGCCAGAGACCTGCAGGTTGTGAAAATGGCAGCGCAGCAGCCGGAAGATATTGTGGCTGTAACCGGAGCGACAGCTACCAGTGTGGCTGTTGTCAGCGGTGTCAATGCGGCACTGGCGTTTTGCAGGGTTTACGGGAGGGGGAGTAAAGTGAAAAGAAAAATATTGTTTGCGGCGGTCATGATGATTGTGTTGCTTTTGGCGGGGTGTGCCGGCAGCCAGGGTGAACAAATGCAGGAGGAACAACAACCGGTGGCAGACACGAATGCCATTACCCTTGCCGGGGAAGATCTGGGGGAAGTTACAGTTTTAGTATCTGACATGAAAAAGATGACCGCTGTCACCAGGGATGTTGTTGCCGTGGATTCCTCCGGTGACGAAAATCCCTTTGCGGTGAAAGGCGCATTGTTGGACGATGTCCTGGCAACTGTGGGCAAAAAGCAGCGGGAGCTGGGGGCGTTACGTTTTGTGGCCGGTGACGGGTATATGATTGAAGTGCCGCATGAAATCCTGGCGGCAAGAGATGTGATCCTGGCATACGAGATAAACGGAGAACCGCTGCAGGAACGGACAAGGCCCGTGAGAGCTGTGATTCCTGAGGAAAGGGCCATGTACTGGGTGCGCAACCTGATACGAATTGAACTGCTGGCTGCCAGAAAGGCAGTGCCCATTGAGAAGCTGTTTTTGCTGGACAGTGCCGTTGCCACCATGCAGTTGCATGATTATACTTACTATGAAGCAGTGGACAAGGCTGTTTCCGCCGGCGACCTTTTTGCCGGAGTCACGGAAGGGGACACAGTCTGCATGAAGTCCTCGGACGGGCTGGAAAAGAATGAGAAAAGTGAGGTTTTTGCTTCCGGCTATCTGAAAGTAACGGGGGAGGAAGTACCGGCATTTGTTTCGCCCGACCTGCCCAAGGGCATGTATGTGAAAGACATTCTCTGGCTGTCTAAAGCACAGACAGGCTACTTTTCCGTAGCCGGGGGACTGGAGTATTTTACCCCGGTGCAGCAGGACGGTCAGGAAGGTATTGCCTTAAGTGAAATACTGGCTGAAGTGGGCATGGCGGACAGCCCTGCTTATCTCTTTACCGCCTCGGATGGTTACAGCGCGGAAATAGCACAGGCAGACATTGAAAAAGGTGTGCTGTATCTGAACGAAAGCGGCGAACCTGCAGTTTACTTTGCAGGCCTGCCCAAAAATACAAATGTTAAAGGTCTTTTGTCCATTGAGGTCAAACAAGAATAAGAGGAGGAGATGGGTGTATGAAAAAAACTGCGCTTTTACTTGTTCTGCTGCTTTTGGCGGCGGCGGTCTACGGTTGCGCAGGCAAGTCTGAAACGGGGAATGCGGAAGTGAACTGGAGCATTGCCGTGGAAGGCGTGGAGAACGGCCCTGTAACTTTTACCAACGCGGATGCCGCCAAACTGGCGGTGAAAAAAGTTGAGGCCACCAAGAAGAAAAAAGACGGTACGGAAGTGACCGAGTCCTGGGAAGGCGTTCCCCTGAAAGCCGTGCTGGAAGCCGTGGGGGCAACTGATTTTCAAAGCGTCGTGCTGGAGGCGGCGGACGGTTACTCCCAGGAGTACAGCAAAGAAATTGTGGAGCGGGAAGAAACCATTCTCGGACTGAAAGTGAACGGCAAAGAACTGGGTGAGGAAGACGGCCCTGTCCAGGCAGTGCCGACGGGAGAACCGGGCAATATGTATATTAAAAATCTTGCCAAAATCATTGTGCAATAGCCGAGTGCACCATGGTGAGAAAATTATTATCGCGGTTTTCCACATTTGAGCTGGTGCTGCTGGCGTTGATGGCCTGCCTGGGCATAGCGACAAAACCCATTATTGTGCCGCTTACACATATTATCACCGGCCCCCTTTTTATCCCGGGAGGCGTTATTGCCGGCGGCTTTTA
>DUUE01000361.1 GCA_012841735.1 Bacillota bacterium
ACCTCACACTGTTAAATTTTTTTGCCAAAGTTTTAAGAGTCTTGATAGTGGTCTTTGCCGTGCTGGTAATCGCTCAAGTCTGGGGATATAATGTGGGCGGTTTTCTTGCCGGCCTGGGATTGGGCGGCCTGGCATTTGCCTTGGCGGCACAGGATACTGCCGCCAATGTGTTCGGCGGTATTATGATTATTCTTGATAAGCCTTTTTCCGTAGGTGACTGGATTTATACGCCCAGTGTGGAAGGTACGGTGGAAGAGATTTCCTTTCGCAGCACCAAGGTCAGGACTTTTGCCCATGCACTCGTAACTGTCCCCAATTCAGTCATTGCCAATGAGGCGCTGACAAACTGGTCACGGATGGGAAAGCGCAGGGTTACTTTTAAACTGGACGTCAAATTTACAACACCGGTGGAAAGTTTACAGCAGGCACTTGCAAAAATCAGGACCATGCTGCAAACTCACCCGGAAATCCACCAAGACGTAATCTTTGTGCATTTTGATCAGTTCACTGAGAGCGGGCTTGGCCTTTTTCTTTACTTCTTTACCAGGACAACAAAGTGGGGAGAATTTCTTCAGGTAAAAGAAGATGTAAATTTTAAAATCCTGGAAATTCTGAGAGAAGAGGGAGTTGAAATTGCCCTGCCCGGCCGGAGCATCTATGTGGAAAATGCCGTGCAGCCCGGGAGCCGTTCCTAACCCGGCGGCTTTTGGTGCATAATAGATACCGGCAAACTGTAGCGGAAAAGAAAAAGGAACCTGCCGCAGGTTCCCTGATGAAAAAGAAAGTCGGAAAGTCCCGGTCCGGTCCCTAAAAAAGGCTTTTAATGAAATTGACCAGGCTGCGGAACAGCCGGACAAAAATGTTGGCTTTTTTCACTTCGCCGGCGGTGACGAGGGGTGTGGAGGCAATGGTTTTGCCTTGATGCACAAGCTCCAGTGTTGCCGCTTCAATCCCTTCTTCCACCGGTGCGGTCAGTGTTTTTCCCCCTGCGACTTTATATTCCAGTTCTTTTTGGCTGTCCCGGGGGATGACTGCCTGGTAATTTTGCGCCACGGTGAGAGGGACAGTCTGCGGGTTGCCGTCTTTTACCGGCAGTTCGCCGTAGACGGTACCGGCTTTGGCCACTTCCGCCAGTTCAAAGTTGGTGAAGCCGTGACTTAACAGGGACTGGCTGGCCAGCAACCTTTCCTCATTGCTGTTTGTATTGAGGACTACAGAAATAAGCCGCATGTTGTTCCTGACAGCCGTTCCAACCAGGCTGTAGCCCGATTCGGGCGTCCAGCCTGTTTTCAGGCCGTCGGCGCCCTCGAACCTGCCCAGAAGCGGGTTGTGGTTGTATTGCTTGATGCCGCCATAGGTATATTCCTGCTGTGATTCAAATTCCAGGACTTTCGGAAAGCGGTTGATCAGTTCCCTGGCAAGGAGGGCAATATCGTTGGCGCTCATATGGTGATTGTCCGCCGGCAGGCCGGTGGAATTGCGAAAATTGGTGTTTTGCATGCCCAGCTCCCGGGCACGTTTATTCATGCGGGCAACAAAAGCGTCTTCGCTGCCGGCTATGAGTTCGGCAATGGCAATGCAACCGTCATTGGCGGAGACGATGGAAATCCCGCTGATTAATTCTTCCACCGTGACTTCCGTGTCGACTTCCAGGAACATTTCCGAACCCTCTACCCGCCAGGCACGTTCCGAGACCACGGTGGTCTGGTCCCAGGTAATATCCCCGCGCTCCAGCGCTTCAAAAGCAAGCAGCAGTGTCATTATTTTGGTAATAATGGCAGGAGGTCTTGGTGTATCTCCGTTTTTCTCATACAGCACCTGGCCTGTTTCGGCCTCTATCAGGACAGCATAGTCGGCGGTTGAAGCAAAGTCCTGTGCGGCGGCAGGGAAAGCGACACAGAAAAGAAGCAGGGCAAGGATAAAGGACAGGCATTTTTTCATCGACAAAACCTCCTGAAAAACAAAGATGCATATCTATATCTTATACGAAAAAGCCGGGCAGAATCCAGGGGCAAAGGGGAAAAATTGAGAAACTTGTCCCGATAATGTATAATAAGCTTACTTACCGGAAAGTAGGGAGCATGTTTGAACGAAGGTTTAATCCTCATAGTTGATGATGAGGAGCATATCCGTGAGCTTGTTCGCCTCTACCTGGAAAAAGAGGGTTTTACAACCATGATGTCGGCGGACGGGGCCGATGCGGTGGAAAAAGTGAAAAAATACAGGCCCGTCCTGATTATCCTTGATATTATGCTGCCCAAAATGGATGGCTGGGATGTCTGCAGGGAAGTGCGCAAATTCACAGAAACACCCATTATTATGCTGACGGCAAAGGGTGAAGAATTTGACAAGGTCCTGGGCCTGGAACTGGGAGCGGACGATTACCTGACAAAGCCGTTTTCCCCGCGGGAGTTGCTTGCCCGGGTCAAGGCCATTTTGCGCAGGGCTGTGAGCGAAGAACTGACAGCGGGGACTGAAGTGATAGAGTATTCCTGCCTGCAGATTAACCGGACTGCACGGGAAGCTCGCGTGGGCGGGCGGGAAATAACCCTCACACCGAAAGAATTCGACCTGCTCTGGTTCCTGGCGAAACATGCGGGAAAAGTATTTACCAGGGAGCAGTTGCTCACTGCTGTCTGGGGTTATGATTATTATGGCGATTTACGGACAGTGGATACCCACATTAAACGCCTGCGGGAAAAAATTGCCCGGGAAGATGAGGACACAGCCAGGCAAGTGAAGACTATCTGGGGCGTGGGTTACAAATTTGAGGTGCCTCCGGCATGAAGACAAACATTTTCAGCAAACTGTTAACGACTTACCTGGTGATCATTTTGATCACCTTGTTTATTGTGGCCTTATTTCTGACGCAACTTTTACAAAATTATTTTTACCGTGCCAGGGAAGCGGAATTGATTGCCAAGGGACGGGAAGTGGCGGAAATTTTTGCCGGACATCTGCTCGGTTTGCAGAATCCCAGGGTTACGGCAGATTTGCTGCTGGCCCTGAACCGTTTTCTTGATGCCAGTGTGCAGCCGGTGGACAAGTCCATGCTGGCATTTGCCACTTATCCGGGTTTTGAAGGCATGGGCCAACCGCTGACGGCAGATGAAGTGGAACAGCTGTTGCACGGGAAAGCCGTTGCCAAGCGCGGTTTTCATGCCGAGACCCGCGAGCGGCAGATCACAGTGGCCGTCCCCATTCTGGTGCTGGGTACGGTGGAAGGGGCCGTTTTTCTGACTGCCAGGCTGACCGGCATTACCCAGACAGTTTCCCAGATGCAGGAGCTGATTCTTTACGCGGCGCTTTTGGCATCCGCCCTGGCCATGCTCGTTGGTTTTTATATGTCCAAATCAATTTCCCGCCCGTTGCAGCAGATGACCAAGGCGGCCCTGGAAGTGGCGCAGGGCAATTACGGGCAGCAGGTGGAAGTGACTTCCTCCGACGAAGTGGGACAGCTGGCTGTCACCTTTAACAATATGGCGGCCACACTGCAGCAGACTGTGGAAGACCTGTCGCGGGAAAAGGCCAAACTGGAGAATATTATGGTCAGCATGAATGAAGGGGTTTTGGCCATTGACAGGCAGGGGATGGTCCTGTTGGCAAATCCGCAGGCGCGGAAACTGCTGCACCT
>DUUE01000204.1 GCA_012841735.1 Bacillota bacterium
TAACCTCCTTCAGCGGCACTTATAGTACCAGTATTTCCACAAAAGTGCCGCAAATCCTTTCCGCCCCCCTGTGTTTACAGATTTGCCGCCCGGGACAGGGCCTGTTCAAGATCGGCTAGAATGTCATCCACATCTTCCAGGCCGACGGACAGGCGGATAAAATCGGGCGTGACTCCGGCCGCCGCCTGCTCCGCCTCTGTCAGCTGGGAATGGGTGGTAGTGGCCGGGTGAATGGCAAGCGATTTGGCGTCACCAATATTGGCCAGGTGGGAAAAAAGCGTAAGCGCTTCGATGAAGCGGGCGCCGGCGGTACGGCCGCCCTTAATGCCAAATCCTACCAGGGCGCTGCAGCCCCGCGGCAGGTAACTCCGGGCCAGGGCATGGGAGGGATGGCCGGGAAGACCCGGATAGCTGACCCAGGAGACGGTTGGATGGGAAGCGAGGAATTCCGCCACCGCCAGGGCATTTTCACTGTGCCGCTGCATCCGCAGAGGTAACGTTTCCAGTCCCTGCAAGAAGAGAAAAGCATTAAAGGGAGACAGTGTCGCTCCCACATCCCGCAGCAGCTGGACACGGGCTTTGGCCAGATAGGCCAGAGGGCCGAAAGTCTCCGCATACCGTAGTCCGTGGTAGCTGGGATCGGGCTCTGTCAGGTCCGGGAAACGGCCGCACGTCCAATCGAAAGTGCCGCTGTCCACTATGATGCCGCCGATGGAAGTGCCGTGACCGCCCAGAAACTTGGTCAGGGAGTGAACCACAATATGGGCGCCGTGGGCAATGGGCCGCAGCAGGTAGGGAGTGGGAATGGTATTGTCCACCACCAGGGGCACCCCGGCATCTTGTGCCACCGCGCCGACGGCGGCAATGTCCAGCACATCCAGCTTGGGATTGCCCACCGCCTCCGCATACAGCGCCTTTGTTTTATGCGTGATGGCACGGCGGAAATTTTCCGGGTCCTGTGGGTCAACCAGGCGGACAGTTACTCCCAGCCGGGGAAAAGTGGAAGTAAAAAGCGTATGTGTCCCGCCGTACAGGGAACTGGCCGCCACAATTTCATCACCGGGGCGGGTCAGGTTTAAAAGGGCCAGTGTAATGGCCGCCTGGCCGCTGCTGGTGGCCAGCGCACCGGCTCCGCCTTCCAGGGCCGCCACCCGTTTTTCCAGTACAGCGGTGGTGGGATTCATAATACGTGTATAAATATTGCCTTCTTCCTGCAGGCTGAAAAGTTTGGCCGCATGTTCAGTGTCGCGAAAGACATATGAGGTTGTCTGGTAAATGGGGACCGCCCGTGAACCGGTGGCCGGATCGGGAGCCTGGCCGCCGTGGATGGCCAAAGTGGCAAAACGATAATTTTTGAGCATGTAAATTCCTCCCATCAGTGTGATTTTTCCGCCCCTGCGGGCAGAGGAAAGAAAAAACCTCTTCTCCCGGCAAGAAGAGGTTACATTCCGTCCCGCTCTTCTTATCTGTCAGGATCATCCTGCAGGAATTGGCACCTTCCGTTACGGGGTTGCCGGGCTTCATCGGGCCAGTCCCTCCGCCGCTCTTGATAAGAAAGACGTATAATTTACTATAATGCTATATGCGTACTATGATAACAAGGCCGCACCCGGCTGTCAAGAGATTTGGTCCGGTTTTCCACGGCCGGATGAAAAATTCCTGCCGGCCGCACAGCAAAGCTTTTTGATGTTTGTTTGTGATTTATTGTGCAAAGTGCTTGAGCAAATTGCCGCCAATAGATTATAATGAAAGGAAACATGCAATGGAGGTAATGTATATGGATGGCCGTGTCTACAATTTTAACCCGGGTCCCGCCACACTGCCGCTTGACGTCCTCAGGCAGGCGCAGCAGGAGCTGTTAAACTATAAAGGGACCGGAATGTCCGTTATGGAAATGTCCCACCGGTCCAAGGACTTTGAAGCCATTGTTCACGAGGCGGAAGCATTGTGCAAAGCAATCGCCGGTATCGGCGATGATTACCGTGTGCTCTTTCTCCAGGGCGGCGCCAGTATGCAGTTTGCCCTGATTCCTTACAATTTCCTGCCGGTAGGGACACATGCTTATTATGCCGTCACCGGCAATTTCGCCGAGAAAGCCTTTGCCGAGGCGCAAAGAGCGGGTCTGGCCAAAATGGCCGTCTCCACCGCCGCGGACAAGCATAACCGCATTCCCGCCCAGCATGAGCTGAACTTTCCCCCGGAGGCGGCCTACCTGCATATTACAACCAATAATACCGTTTACGGGACGGAATGGCATTACATACCGGAAACAAACGGCGTCCCCCTGATAGCCGACATGTCCAGCAATATTTTCAGCCGTCCCCTGGACTACGGCAAGTTTGCCCTGGCTTATGCCGGCGCCCAGAAAAACCTGGGACCGGCCGGCGTGACCCTGGTTATAGTGCGTAAAAGCATGCTGGAAAAAGTGCCTGAAGACCTGCCCAATATGTTCAGCTACAAAGTGATGGCCAAGCAGAATTCCCTGTACAATACCCCGCCCACTTTTGGCATATATATGTTAAAGCTGGTCCTGGAGTGGCTGAAAGACCTGGGCGGCCTGCCTGCCATTGCCAGGCAGAACAGGGAAAAAGCCGGCATGATTTATGCCGCCATTGACAACAGTGACGGGTTTTACCGGGGTCATGCCCAAAAAGAAAGCCGCAGCCTGATGAATATTACATTCCACCTGCCTTCCGGGGAACTGGAGCAGAAATTTGTGGCCGAGGCGGCGGCAAAGGGGCTGGTGGGGCTGAAAGGATACAGGACCGTGGGCGGTATCAGAGCTTCCGTTTACAATGCCATGCCCCGCGCAGGCTGCGAACTGTTGGCAACCTTTATGGACGATTTCGCCGGCAAGAACAGGTAAAGAAAAAACCGCCGGCCGGAAAAGCGGGCGGCTCCGGCAGTGTCTGGATACAGTTTTGTGCGGAGGAGAGTGATAAATAA
>DUUE01000440.1 GCA_012841735.1 Bacillota bacterium
CCGCAACACTTATTATTCGCAGTCTGGCTTTAAATGAAATAAACTTTCGCAATATCCTGCAAGTCATCTGGAAGGAATTCCGGGTCAGCCTTTTGGTAGGTCTGGCTCTGGCGGTTGTAAATTTTATCAGGATTCTGCTGCTTGAACGCTATCCCACGGCCATTGCAGCCATAGTCTCCCTGACTCTGATCTTTACAACCATGACTGCAAAAATAGTGGGTTCCTGCCTTCCCATCTTTGCCAAACAGCTTAAAATTGATCCCGCCATTATGGCCAGTCCGCTTATTACCACCATTGTGGATACCATATCCTTAATTATTTACTTCTCCCTTGCCTCCCGCATAATGCTCCTGGCATAGCAACAGCCGTTTCCAAACAAGATAGGTTTTCCTCACATTAAAAAGCAGGGCCCTGAACCGCCCTGCTTTGTTTATTATTAAATCTTATTTTTCTTCTTTCCGGTAAGGTATTAACTGCCTTCCGGTCCCGGCACTGCTTTATTTTTAACCATCTGCTCTTTAGTCAAAATTCGCTGCGACAGCCACCGCTTGCTTGGCATGATACGCCTCCTAGAAACCTACCAGGTTAGACAGGGCATGGATTACTGCCCATGGCCATAAAACCCCGGTGCGATAATAACCATAACCCCAAAAGAATGAGGTAAACATTAGCGGCAGCAATGCTGAGCCAAGCCTTACCCACGAGTAGGAGGACCCGAATACGTATATGGGTATGTGGCTTACAGCGAAGATAAATGATGTCAGCACTATCGCCGTAACTGGGTTGCCAATGGCTTTCACAAGCTGGCGCTGGATTACACCCCGAAAAAAGAATTCCTCTCCCAGACCAGGCCAAATCAAAACAAAAGCAAAATTCAACAGGTTTGCTACGGTTATACCCCTGATGAATGTGAATGCAAGCACATAGATGATAACAAAAGGCAGCGCCGCACCGATTCTCTCAAGTTTAAAACCAAACACTTGCGGCAGTTTGCCGCTGTTTTTCCACAAAATAACTGCCGGGACAACCACATAAAGCAGAAGGTATGGCCAGCCCACAAGTCCTGTCCCTTCTATATAATCACTCTTTTCTGCCAAGCCGGCCACAAAGCTTTGCCAAAGCGAATTAATCCGGCCCCAAACAGGAATTTCCAGGGTGATTACTTCATACGAGTTCATTACCTGTATTGTCAGTATGAAGAACAAAAGCAGTGTCCATACTGCTATCTGGTAAGACCCAGTTAATGCTCTGGTGTCATCGGTAATGAGATCACTGTCTGGCTTTGATAAAATATGTACCACATAGCACGCCAATACATAAAACACAAACCCCATCAATCCACTCCGCAGTGCGTTAAACCAACTTGCCCCCATTGCAAGGTTGGCAGCCAGTTTCCCTAAAATAAATACTACTGCCAAAGTTATAAAAGAGGCATTTCCAAACAACATGGAGCAAAACCCGTGGCTCCTGCCGGCAACCTGCAAGACCAAACGTTTGTTCATTTCCCTGCCTCCTCAAAACCCCCGCGGGATTAATTTAAAAATTTTTAGGCATACACCCCCGTTTCTGGGGAATTTGGGCAATCAGATGTGGCTCTTTTGCAAATCCTCAACCAGGGAAACAAGGGGAAAGTAGTCATTATAATGCTTCTGCAAAAACATGGCACTGCGTTTTTGAAACAATCTTTCTGCAAGTTTATCTGCTAGCGGCAGGAGCAAACGCTCATGGGCACACAGGACGGGCGAAACAAGATCAATGCTGCCGGTTGCCTGCTTATTCAGACAGCCACAGTAATGGTTGCAGCGCTTTCTCACTGCACAGTCACGGCAGGTTTCCTTCTCCTTGTCATTTTGCCGGTATAAGTGTTCCCGCCTGGCCTCATTGACTCCTGCAAATACATCACCGAGCGTGTAGTTGTCGTCGCCGACAAACTGCACGCAGGGATATAAACGGCCGTCAGGTGCCACTGAGAGTTGTTTCAAACCCAGTTCGCAACGTTCCCGGCAATATGTTTTATGGTTGATATGCGAGTTGATTTTAACTTCAAAAGGGCTAAAATAAAATTTCTCTTCGGCCAGCGTCAGCCGGTAGTAAAAATCAGCCAGTTTCCGGTACTGCCCGGCCAGTGTCTCCAAATCATCTTCTCGCCACGCCGCAGCGTAGTTTAAGGAACAGATAAGATATCGGAATCCCAATTGATAAAGGTATTCTACCGATTCCGCGTAATAACAGGCCGTATCGGGGTTTACAGTCAAAAGCACCGGCGCATAGGGACGGGCCGCCAGCAGCAGTTGTGCCTTTTCGGCAAGCGTTTCATATGTGCCCTTACCTTTTGTATCACGGCGGTATTTGTCATGGGCGGCTTTAATGCCGTCATGGCTTAAGGCAATAAAGAGATTGTTTCTGCGTGCATACTCAAGGAAATCCTCATCCAGCAGTAAACCGTTCGTCGTCATTTTATAGTGAAAATAGCAGCCGGCCCGCTTTTCTTTCCAGTTAGCATAAGCTATGGTTTCGCAGATTAATTCTTTGCACAAAAGAGGCTCCCCGCCAAAAAAAATAATGCCGGCAGAATTGCCTCTGGGAGTCAGCTCACAAGCGAGGTCAACAGCCCGGCACGCGGTAGCAAAAGTCATGGTCTGTAAATTGGCACGGTCTACATAACAATAAGCACAGGCCATATTGCAATGATTGGTTACATGCAGGGTAAAATGCAAATGTTATCATCCCTTTAAATAATGTTCTGGCCCTTAAGCCAGTTTAAAAAATCACGTACTTGCTCCCGCAAATCTGCTTTTACCCGTTCCTTGATTTTCTCTTCCATCAGCTGAAAATCATCTGTATTGCTGTTGACAATATCCTGAATTTCGGCCGTAGCATAATCATAATGCGGGTCATAAAATACTGCCACCTGCATTCCTTCCGTTTGGCCTTCCAGGCCTTGTGCCAGTATTGCGGCAGCTTCCAGAAAACGAAAACTTTCTACTGATGACCAGACAGTATTATTTTTCTTTGCCCAACTATAAATGTCATCCCGGGAAATAAACTCAAAAGCAATCTGTTTTTCCGCATCGCAGCCGTCCAGCGCCAGTTCGCCTTTTTGCCTGCCCGTATTTTCTTCTTCATCTGCATAATTAAGGTTTGTCTCCGGTATAGTTACACTTTGCAGGGCCGGCGCCTCTTTTGTAAAAACAATGCCTTCCCGCTGTGCTTCTTCTTTAATCACTGAAAAAGCTTCTTCTTCCGACAAAAAAGCAGGCGGAGCCACTGAGACACAGCCAAAACTGCCCCTGCCAACACCATGGATAAAGATAGGTGCAACCTGTCCGGTATACTGCTCATTCTCCCCGGTACTGTCTTTGTCGCCGCAAGCTGTCAGGGTCATGAGCAGCAGTGAGGACAAAGCCACGGCAGCATAGGCATTACTGCGCCAGCGTTCAGGCAGTGTCAGCAGTATCCTGGGGTTTTTCAGTGATTCTTCTTTATCCGGATATTTGGGGGCTTTATAATACATAACCGGTTTGACCTGCATCTTTGTTTCTCTCCTCCTCGTATTATATAAAAGTAGTAGTTTTTAGAGTTCCTCTCCAAGAACTTTAAAAAAGTTGCTATACTGTAATGGATGCTGTGGATTGGTTTCACCTCCTACCGCAAGACGGTTTCAGAAAGGC
>DUUE01000230.1 GCA_012841735.1 Bacillota bacterium
CCCGCCTAAATGAACTGCTGGAGGATGCCACGGCTGTAGTGCCGCCGCCGACAAAGAAAGGGCGGCAGCTGAAAATTTATTACCTGACGCAAATCAGGGTGAAACCGCCCACTTTTGCATTGTTTGTCAATGAACCGGAACTGGCCCATTTTTCCTACGTGCGCTACATAGAGAACAAGCTGCGGGAAACTTACGGTTTTGAAGGGACTCCCATCCGGATTGTTATCAGGAAAAGGGGCAAAAAGGGGGAAAGGTGAACGTGAAGCTTTTTTCCGCCCTGCTTGCGGCTTACCTGCTGGGTTCCGTCTCCTTTGGCTACCTGGCGGGAAAACTGCTTAAAGGCATTGATATCCGCCAGTTTGGCAGCGGCAATGCGGGCACGACCAATATCCAGCGGACACTGGGCACAGGACCGGCGGTGGTTGTGCTGGTGCTTGATGTGGGCAAAGGACTGGCGGCCGTCCTGCTGGCAAAAGCCCTGGGTGTTGGCCCAATCTGGCAGATGCTTGCCGGCATGGCGGCTGTGGCAGGCCATAACTGGCCGGTTTTTTTCGGTTTCCGCGGCGGGCGCGGCATTGCCACAACTATTGGCGTTTTTATCGGCCTGGTACCGGCCGTGATGCTGATTGCCGCCATTTTTGGCATCATAACCGTCGCCCTGACCCGCTATGTTTCCCTGGGTTCCATTGTGGGGGCCCTGACCGTCCCTTTCTCCATGCTGCTTTTGCGGCAGCCGCCTGCTTTTGCCATCCCGGGAACATTCATGGCAATTGTTGCCGTCTGGCGGCACCGGGACAATATCAAAAGGCTGCTGCGGGGAACGGAACACAAACTGGGAGAGAAAGTAAATATTAAGAACGAGGGGAAATAGATGGAGAGTGTTGCTGTAATCGGAGCGGGGAGCTGGGGAACGGCACTGTCCGTGGTCCTGGCGGAAAACTGCCGGCAGGTTACGCTCTGGGCACGCCGGGAAGAGCTGTGCCGCGAGGTCAGGGAAAGAAGAGAAAATACCTATTACCTGCCCGGGGTGCAGCTGCCGAAAAATGTTGCCGTGACTTCCGATCTTGCGGAGGCCGTCTCCGGCAGGGATGCCTTGGTGCTGGTTGTCCCTTCCCATACTGTGCGCACAATCGCCCGGGTGATTGCTCCCCAGCTGACCAACCGCCCCATTGTGGTCAACTGTGCCAAGGGGATTGAAGAAGAAACCTATTGCCGGATGTCGGAGATCCTGGCGCAGGAGTTGCCGCAGTGTGAGCCGGCTGTCCTGTCGGGACCCAATCATGCCGAGGAAGTGGGCAGAAGGGTGCCTTCGGCCACGGTGGTTTCAGCCAAAAAGCGCGTAGTGGCGGAGGCGGTACAGGATTTGTTTATGACCCACCGCTTACGCGTTTATACCAATCCGGACATGGTAGGCGTTGAACTGGGCGGTGCCCTGAAGAATGTCATTGCCCTGGCCGCCGGCATTTCCGACGGCCTGGGCTACGGGGACAATACCAAGGCGGCCATCGTTACACGGGGACTTTCGGAGATCGGGCGCCTGGGGCTGAGGATGGGAGCAGAGGCCCTGACTTTTGCCGGACTGGCGGGGATAGGGGATTTAATGGTAACCTGCATGTCCGCCCACAGCCGCAACCGGAAACTGGGCCTGGAGTTGGGCCGCGGGCGCAAGCTGTCCGCCATTTTGCCCGGGATGCGGATGGTGGCGGAAGGGGTGCGGACCACCCGGGCCGCCCTCCAGCTCGGGCGCAAATATGGTGTGGACCTGCCCATTACCGAGCAGGTCCATGAAGTGCTTTTTAAGGAGAAAAACCCCCACCGGGCCGTGGTTGACCTGCTGAAGCGGGAAAAAACCCACGAAATGGAGGAGGTTGTTGCTTCGCGGCTGAAAAACTGGTAAGTAAACGGCGGCATTTTCCCGGCTCCCCGGAGTGTGCAGGTTCAGATTACGACTGCACCGCACTCCGGGGAGTGTTTTTTTTCTTGCCTGCCGTTTTTTCCCTGCACAGAAGGTATAATCGTTGGACGTCCTCATATAAATGTATTGTTAAAAAGTAATATATTGTTGTGCTAGCAACTTTGCCACTACAAAGTTTGGCAGGGGAGGGATACCGCTTTAAAACACCTTGAGTCAACGCGTGAAAAAAGGAGGGAGAAAAATTTGGTTAAGTTTGATTTGCTTCAGCACATCGTAGAGAGAACCGGCGGGGACATTTACCTGGGCGTTGTCGGGCCTGTGCGGACCGGCAAGTCAACATTTATAAAAAAGTTTATGGAACTCGTTGTCATACCCAATATCACGGACCCGAACGATCAGGAAAGAGCCCGTGACGAACTGCCGCAGAGCAGTGCCGGCCGGACAATAATGACAACGGAGCCCAAATTTATTCCGGACGAAGCGATAAACATCAAAGTCCGGGACAATATTTCCATGCGCGTCCGGCTGGTAGACTGTGTCGGCTATACCGTTCCCGGTGCCGTCGGTTATGAAGACGGCGATGCGCCCCGCATGGTGACGACACCCTGGTTTGATTACGACATTCCTTTTGAGGAAGCGGCGGAGGTAGGCACAAAGAAAGTTATAGCAGACCATTCCACCATCGGCATTGTGGTAACTACGGACGGGACCATCTCCGAGATCCCGCGGGCCGACTATGTGGCGGCGGAAGAACGGGTAATCACTGAACTGAAGGAACTGGGCAAACCGTTTATCGTCCTGCTTAATTCAGCTCAGCCCTACTCCCAGGCGGCACTGGCCTTAAAGGAAGAACTGGCCGACAAGTATAATGTGCCGGTAATTACCTTTAATGCCCAGCAGCTCGTGGAAGAAGACATTAATATTATCTTCCAGGAAGTTCTCTATGAATTCCCGGTCCGTGAAGTCAACATCAATCTCCCGAGCTGGGTCGAGGTCCTGGAAGACGATCACTGGCTGCGCGAGAGTTACAACAACATCATCCGTGAAAGCGTCATGGATGTAACCCGCCTGCGTGACGTGGACGGCATGGTCGAAACATTGAGCCTAAAAGACATAGTGGATTCCATTGCCCTGAAGGAAATGGACCTTGGCACGGGTAAAGCCGTTATTGATATCCAGGCTCCGGAAACCCTTTTTGAGCAGATTCTGTCCGAAATCTGCGGCGTAGAAATTGAAGACCAGGCAGACCTGCTTACAGTGTTGAAGGAGAGCGTGGTGGCCAAGCGTGAATACGACAAGCTGGCGGAAGCCCTGGAGCAGGTCAAAGAAACAGGCTATGGCATTGTGCCGCCCCAGCTGGATGAAATGACGCTGGAGGAGCCGGAGATTATCCGCCAGGGCGGGCGCTTCGGGGTGCGCCTGCGCGCCAGTGCGCCTTCGCTCCACATTGTCCGGGTAGATGTAAAATCAGAATTCGCCCCCATTGTCGGGACAGAAAAACAAAGCGAAGA
>DUUE01000177.1 GCA_012841735.1 Bacillota bacterium
ATGAATTCATCGACGAGGACAAAGCGGACTTAATTGTCGCCAAGGGCATTAAATCTGTCAGCATCCGTTCCGTGCTGACCTGTCGCACCCGCCATGGCGTCTGTGTCAAATGTTACGGCCGCAATCTGGCCACAGGCGGTATTGTGGATGTGGGCGAGGCGGTAGGCATTATTGCCGCCCAGTCCATCGGTGAGCCGGGCACCCAGCTTACCATGCGCACTTTCCACACAGGCGGCGTGGCCGGGGATGATATTACCCAGGGTCTGCCCAGGGTGGAAGAACTGTTTGAGGCACGCAAGCCCAAAGGGCAGGCGGTCATTGCGGAAGTGGACGGCGTGGTGGAAGTCGTGGAAGCGCGCCAGCGCCGTGAGGTCCGGGTTACACCGGAAAACGGGGAAACTAAAACCTATCCCATTCCCTTCGGCTCACGGCTGAAGGTGAAAACCGGCGATACGGTTGAAGCGGGAGAAGAATTGACGGAAGGCTCCGTCAACCCCCACGACCTGCTGCGGGTGAAAGGACCGCGCGGTGTGCAGCTTTACCTGTTGCATGAGGTGCAGCGGGTTTACCGCCTGCAGGGGGTGGACATTAATGACAAACACATTGAAGTTATTGTCCGCCAGATGCTGAAGAAGCTGAAAGTGGAAGAGGCGGGCGATACAGACCTTTTGCCCGGCGGGCTGGTTGACAGCTTTGTTTTTGAGGATGTCAACAATGCGGTGCTTGCCGACGGCGGCAAGCCGGCCGTGGCCAAGCCGCTGCTTTTGGGCATTACCAAAGCGTCCCTGGCCACCGATTCTTTCCTCTCTGCCGCTTCCTTCCAGGAGACGACAAGAGTGCTGACGGAGGCGTCCATCAAAGGCAAGCGGGACCCGCTCCTGGGGCTGAAGGAAAATGTGATTATCGGCAAGCTTGTCCCGGCAGGGACCGGCATGAACCGCTACCGCAATATCAAAGTCTATCCGCTGGTAGATACAGAGCAAGCCTCCGGCGACGAACTGCAGGAGCCGGAAAGTGAAGAAAATCCGGACCGGGGGCAGCAGGCGGAAGGTGATGTACCCGCTCCTGTGCTGCCCGGGGAAGGCATGCACACTCAGGAAACAGGACAGTTGTAAGACGGAGAAACTGTGATTGACAAGGGAAAATGATGGTGGTAAAATAACAAAGTGTGTCTTTACCAGTATAATGGAGGGTGCGCTTATGGACCTCGAAACGCTGAAGTGTGCCAGCAAGATTGTAACGGGGACAAAACAGACATCCAAGGCCATTGCAGGGAACCTGGCCCGGCATGTTTTTATCGCCCGGGATGCTGAAGAGCGTATCGCCAGTCCGGTTATCGCTGCCTGCCAGGAAAAGCAGATCCCCATCACCTATGTGGAGACGATGGAAGAATTGGGCAAAGCCTGTAAAATAAAAGTCAGAGCAGCCATGGCTGCCATTTTGCCCGATGAGTAGATTTTCCCTCCGCCCCGCCGGGGCGGAGGGGCTGCACTTGTAACGTTCAGGAAGGAGGTGGAGCGGAATGCCAACCTTAAACCAGCTGGTACGTAAGGGAAGGGAGCAGGTGGCCAAAAAATCGGACGCACCCGCTCTGGAACGATCTCCACAAAAACGCGGTGTTTGTACACGTGTTTCTACAACTACACCGAAAAAACCAAATTCAGCCCTGCGTAAAATTGCCCGGGTAAAGCTGACAAACGGCATTGAAGTGACAACTTATATCCCCGGTATCGGGCATAACCTGCAGGAACACTCCGTAGTGCTTGTCCGCGGCGGCCGTGTCAAAGACCTGCCCGGCGTGCGCTACCACCTGGTGCGTGGCGCTCTGGATGCGGCCGGTGTTGAAAACCGCCGCCAGGCACGTTCAAAGTACGGCGCCAAGAAAAAGAAATAGTAAGGCAAATCTGGCTTATTTTTCCCAACGGAAGGAGGTAGGAACAGCATATGCCTCGTAAAGGCCCAGTGGCAAAAAGAGATGTACTGCCCGATCCCGTCTATCATTCCAAGCTGGTCACCAAATTTATTAACTCACTCATGCTGGACGGGGAAAAAGGTATTGCCCAGTCAATCTTTTATGAAGCAATGAATATTATCAGAGAGAAAACAGGCCGTGACCCGCTCGAAGTTTTTGAGGCGGCGGTCAAAAATGTTTCTCCTGTCCTGGAAGTGAAAGCACGCCGCGTCGGCGGTGCCAACTATCAGGTTCCGGTTGAAGTATCGCCTCACCGCCGCAATATCCTGGCGTTGCGCTGGCTGACAAGATACGCCCGGGAGCGTGGCGAGAAGACAATGGCCGAGCGCCTGGCGGCAGAAATGCTGGATGCCGTCAACAGCACCGGCGGAGCTTTTAAAAAGAAAGAAGATACTCACCGCATGGCCGAAGCCAACAAAGCTTTTGCCCACTATCGCTGGTAAAATCCCGCGACGGTACTTTTGTCTGCCCGGAGCCGGCCGGAGCTTACACCAGGCAGTAATCAGATAAAACGAGAAAGGAGGGGACCTTCACATGCCAAGAACAATTCCCTTGGACAGGATCAGAAATATCGGGATTATGGCCCATATTGACGCAGGGAAAACGACAACAACAGAGCGCATCCTGTTTTACACGGGACGTGTCCATAAACTGGGTGAAACGCATGACGGCGCCGCCACCATGGACTGGATGGTGCAGGAACAGGAACGGGGGATAACCATTACCTCGGCGGCAACATCGGCGTTATGGCGCGAGCATTTAATCAACATTATAGACACACCCGGCCACGTTGATTTCACTGTGGAAGTGGAACGCAGCCTGCGTATCCTTGACGGTGCAGTGGGTGTCTTTTGTGCCAAAGGCGGCGTGGAACCCCAGTCGGAAACTGTCTGGCGCCAGGCCGACAAGTATCATGTCCCGCGTATAGCATATGTAAACAAAATGGATATCACCGGAGCAGACTTTTTCCGGGTCGTGGAAGCAATGCGGCAGCGGCTGCATGCCAATGCGGTCCCCATCCAGCTGCCGATCGGTGTGGAAGACCGGTTTTGCGGCATAATTGACCTGATCAGGATGAAGGCCGTTATTTATCTGGACGACCTGGGAACGCGCAGCGACGAGACGGATATCCCGGAAGAACTGCGTGAACTGGCCCGGGAATACCGGGAAAAAATGCTGGAAGCAGTCGCCGAATATGACGAAGACCTGATGCTGCGCTACCTGGAGGGTGAAACGCTCAGTGAAGAAGAGATCCGGGCCGCCATCCGCAAGGGGACTTGTGCCGTGCAGCTGGTGCCGGTGCTGTGCGGTTCTTCTTACAGGAATAAAGGTGTGCAGCCTCTGCTAGACGCTGTGATCCATTATCTTCCTTCCCCGCTGGATATCCCTCCCGTACAGGGTGTGACCGTGGACGGCGAGGAAGCGGCGGAACGCCCGGCAGATGATGCGGCACCGTTTTCCGCCCTGGCTTTTAAAATTATGGCCGATCCTTATGTGGGAAAGCTGACCTTTATCCGTGTTTATTCCGGCAGGCTGGAAAGCGGCTCCTATGTCTACAATTCAACCAAGGGCAAACGGGAAAGAGTCGGGCGGATCCTGCGCATGCACGCCAATCACCGCGAAGATATCAAAGAAATTTTTACCGGTGACATTGTGGCCCTGGTGGGTCTGAAGAATACTACCACCGGTGACACACTCTGCACGGATGCAGCGCCGGTTGTCCTGGAGAATATCAGTTTCCCCGAGCCGGTGATTGATGTGGCCATCGAGCCCAAAACCAAGGCCGACCAGGACAAAATGGCCATCTCTCTGGGCAGGTTGTCTGAAGAAGATCCTACTTTCCGTACCAGAACAGATGAAGAAACAGGTCAGACCATTATTTCCGGCATGGGTGAACTGCACCTGGAGATTATCATTGACAGGCTGCTGCGCGAGTTTAAAGTTGGCGCCAATGTGGGCAAACCTCAGGTGGCCTACAAAGAAACGATCCGCAGCAAAACGCGGGCTGAAGGCAAATTTATACGCCAGTCCGGCGGGCGCGGCCAGTATGGCCATTGCTGGCTGGAGATTGAACCGCTGGAGCCCGGACAGGGTTATCTTTTTGAGAATAAAATTGTGGGGGGCGTAATTCCCAAAGAATACATCCCCGCCATTGATGCCGGCGTGAAAGAAGCCATGAATACCGGTGTGCTGGCAGGCTACCCCGTAATTGATGTCAAAGTGTCTGTGGTGGACGGCTCCTACCATGATGTGGACTCATCCGAAATGGCTTTTAAAGTTGCCGCTTCCATGGCGTTTAAAGCCGGATCCATGAAGGCAAATCCCGTGCTGCTGGAGCCGGTAATGCAGGTCGAAGTAACCACTCCCGAAGAATATATGGGGGATGTGATCGGCGACCTGAACAGCCGGCGCGGCCGCATTGAAGGCATGGAAGCGCGGTCGGGTGTCCAGCTGGTGAAAGCGAAAGTGCCGCTGGCGGAAATGTTCGGGTATGCCACAGACCTGCGTTCCCGCACTCAGGGACGCGGCACCTATGCCATGGAGTTTTCCCATTACGAAGAAGTTCCCAAAGGCCTGGCGGCCGAAATAATGGAAAGACAAAGATAAAAAACATACTGCTTTTATGTAGGGAGGTTTAACTGCAAATGGCAAAACAAAAGTTTGAAAGGACAAAACCCCACGTCAACGTCGGTACCATCGGTCACGTTGACCACGGCAAAACCACACTGACAGCGGCGATTACATCCTGTCTTGCCACCGTGGGCGGCGCCCAGAAGACAGCATATGACGAAATTGACAAAGCGCCGGAAGAAAAAGAGCGCGGCATTACCATTTCCACATCCCACGTGGAATATGAAACTGAAAACCGCCACTATGCCCACGTGGACTGCCCGGGCCACGCCGACTACGTGAAAAATATGATCACCGGTGCAGCCCAGATGGACGGTGCCATTCTGGTTGTCTCCGCCGCCGACGGCCCCATGCCGCAGACCCGTGAGCACATCCTGCTGGCCCGCCAGGTAGGCGTGCCCCACATTGTTGTCTTTTTGAACAAGGCGGACCAGGTGGACGATCCGGAGCTTCTGGAACTGGTGGAAATGGAAGTCCGGGAGCTGCTGAACGAGTATGAATTCCCCGGTGACGATGTACCCGTCATAATCGGTTCCGCCCTGAAAGCCCTGGAGCACGGCTGCGGTTCCCGGGACTGCCCGGACTGCCAAGTGGTCTGGGAACTGATGGACGCGGTGGATTCCTACATTCCCACGCCGCAGCGTGACAAAGACAAACCCTTCCTGATGCCTGTGGAAGACGTTTTCACCATTACGGGCCGCGGCACTGTAGCCACCGGTCGTGTGGAGCGTGGCACCATCAAGGTGCAGGATGAGGTTGAGATTGTGGGCTTCAACGAGAAGCCGCGCAAGACTGTGGTAACCGGTGTGGAAATGTTCCGCAAGATTATGGAGATGGCCGAGGCGGGCGACAATATCGGCTGCCTGCTGCGGGGCGTTGACCGTGACTCCATTGAGCGGGGCCAGGTTTTGGCGAAACCGGGCAGTATCAAGCCCCACACCAAATTCATGGCTGAAGTTTATGTTCTGAAGAAAGAGGAAGGCGGCCGCCACACCCCGTTCTTCCAGGGCTACCGTCCCCAGTTTTACCTGCGCACCACCGACGTAACCGGTGTGATTACGCTGCAGGAAGGCGTGGAAATGGTTATGCCGGGGGACAACGTGCAAATGAAGATCGAACTGATCACGCCCATCGCCATTGAGGAAGGTCTGCGTTTTGCCATCCGTGAAGGCGGCAGGACTGTGGGCGCCGGCGTTGTGACCAGTATTATAGAATAATTGTATGCCGTGCCCAGGCTGTTCAGAACATCTGGACAGCCTGGGTTAACGATGAAGCAGAAGGTTGCGGAGCCCGGCTCCGGTAATTTCTGTGGAGCAGTCTGAAAATCAGGCGATTGAAGGAGGGAATACTATGGCAAGACAAAAAATCCGTATCCGCTTGAAAGCGTTTGATCATCAAATTCTGGACCAGTCTTCCGGCAAGATTGTGGAGACGGCAAAAAGAACCGGTGCGGCCGTTTCGGGGCCCATCCCCCTGCCGACAGAAAAAAGTATTTATACTGTCATTCGCGCACCTCACAAATACAAAGATTCCCGCGAACAGTTTGAAATGCGGACACATAAAAGACTAATTGATATTCTCGATCCAACGCCGAAAACAATTGACGCGCTCATGCGCCTTGATTTGCCTGCCGGCGTTGATATTGAAATCAAACTGTAAAACAGGGATACCAGTTTAAGGAGGTGCAAGCTGTGAAAAAAGCAATTATCGGGAAAAAGCTCGGCATGACCCAGGTCTTCACCGCGGACGGGCAGGTGATCCCGGTTACCGTAATTGAAGCCGGTCCATGCTTTGTCGTACAAAAAAAGGATAAGGCCGTAGACGGTTATGAAGCTGTCCAGCTTGGTTTCGGTGAACTTGCGCGCGGCAAGGTCAACAAGCCGCAGAGCGGCCATTTTCAGAAAGCGGGCATTACGCCCAAAAAATACCTGCGCGAATTCCGTTTTGCTGATGTCACGCCTTATGAGGTGGGGCAGGAAATCAAAGCAGACATCTTTGCGGAAGGTGAATGGGTGGACGTAACGGCAAAATCCAAAGGCAAGGGTTTCGCCGGTTCCATCAAACGGCATGGCCAGGGGCGCGGGCCCGAGACCCACGGCTCCAATTATCACCGTGGTCCGGGATCCCTTGGGTCCATTGATCCGGCCCGTGTTTTTAAAGGCCAGTCACTGCCCGGACGGATGGGCGGCAAAACAGTGACTGTGCAGAGACTGCAGGTCGTTAAAGTAGATGCCGACCGCAACCTGCTCCTTGTCCGCGGTGCTGTTCCCGGCCCCCGCGGCGGGCTGGTTACCGTGAAAAATTCCGTCAAAGCTGCAAAGTAAAGAGCAGGTCTAGAAGGGAGGATTTCTGATGCCGAAAGTAGCTTTATATAACCAGCAAGGCGAGCAGATCGGCGACATCGAACTGTCTGATGACATTTTCGGCGTCCAGATCAACACGGCCGCCATGCACCAGGCCGTAGTGGCGTATCTTGCCAACCGGCGGCTGGCTACAGCAAAAACGAAAACACGGACGGAAGTCAGAGGCGGCGGGCGGAAACCCTGGCGGCAGAAAGGAACAGGCCGCGCCCGGCACGGCTCCATTCGCTCACCCATCTGGCGGGGCGGCGGGATTGTTTTCGGCCCCACCGGGGAGCAAAACTATAAACAAAAACTGCCCAAAAAAATCAAAAGGCTGGCACTCAAGTCGGCCCTGACGGCAAAAGTAAATGACGGTGCACTGATTGTTCTTGATGCGCTGACGCTGGATGCGCCCAAAACAAAAGAAATGGCGGCCATTCTGCAACGGCTGCAGACAGGGCGGAAAGTGCTCCTGGTCATGGATGGCAGTCAGGAAAATGTCATCAAATCTGCCCGCAATATTCCCGGGGTGAAAACTACACATGCCGGCCAGCTTAATGTGTATGATATTCTGAATACCGACAACCTGGTGCTGACACGGGATGCCGTGAACCAAATCGAGGAGGTATTCGTGTAATGCGCGATTTGCATGACATTATAAAAAGGCCTGTTATTTCTGAAAAAACTACTGCCGAGATGGCCGCACTGAAATATACCTTTGAGGTAGATTCCCGGGCCAATAAAGTGGAAATCAAGAAAGCTGTGGAAAAACTGTTCAATGTCAAAGTAAAAGACGTGAACACAATCCATATTACAGGCAAAGTAAAGCGGATGGGTATACACAGCGGACGCCGTCCCAGCTGGAAAAAAGCGGTTGTCACGCTGGCAGAAGGCAGCAAACCCATCGAAATATTTGAAGGCCTGTAACCCAGGAAGGAGGGAGATTATCCATGGCTGTGAAAAAGTTCGTTCCCACCTCTCCGGGACGCCGTTTTATGACCGTGCATACTTTTGACGAAATTACCAAGACCGAGCCGGAAAAATCCCTGTTGGAACCGCTGCGGAAAAAGGCGGGCCGGAACGCACAGGGACGGATTACTGTTCGTCATCATGGCGGCGGCCATAAACGCAAATACCGGATTATTGATTTTAAACGCAACAAAGACGGCGTGCCGGCCAAAGTAGCCGCGATAGAATATGATCCCAACCGTTCGGCCAATATTGCCCTGCTGCATTACGCCGACGGTGAAAAACGTTATATTCTTGCTCCCGTGGGTGTGACCCCGGGAACGGAAATTATGTCCGGCGAAAATGCCGATATTAAACCGGGGAATGCCCTGCCGCTCAAAGCCATTCCTGTCGGTACCATGATCCATAATATTGAGCTGAAAAAGGGCAAGGGCGGGCAGTTGGTCCGTTCAGCCGGTGCCGCCGCCCAGCTGATGGCGAAAGAAGGCAAATATGCCCATGTGCGCCTGCCATCCGGTGAAGTCAGGCTCATTTCCCAGGAGTGCAAGGCGACCATCGGCCAGGTGGGGAACCTGGACCATGAAAACATTACCATCGGGAAGGCAGGCCGCTCCCGCTGGCTCGGTATCCGTCCCACGGTGCGCGGTTCCGTGATGAACCCGGTGGACCATCCCCACGGCGGCGGTGAAGGCAAGGCGCCCATTGGCCGTAAAAGCCCCGTTACTCCCTGGGGCAAGCCGACCCTTGGTTATAAAACCAGGAAGAAACACAAGAAGTCCGATCAATATATTGTCAAGCGTCGCAAAGAGAAGTAATTTGTTCAGGAAGGAGGTCGCCCGGATTTGTCCAGGTCACTGAAAAAAGGCCCATATATTGACCCGAAACTGCTTGCCAAAATCGAGCAGATGAATGCGAAAAATGAAAAAAAAGTTATTAAAACCTGGTCCCGCCGTTCCACAATATTCCCGCAAATGGTCGGTCATACGCTGGCGGTCCATGACGGGAGGAAACATGTACCGGTGTATATTACCGAAGATATGGTAGGCCATAAACTCGGCGAATTTGCGCCGACACGCACTTTCCGCGGACACGGCGGCCATACTGAACGGTCCACCGCTTTGAAATAAGGAGGGATAACCGTGGAAGCAAGAGCAACAGCCAAATACATTCGCATGTCGCCGCGGAAGGCTCGCCTTGTTGTGGACCAGATTCGCGGCCGGAATGTCCGGGATGCACTGGCAATGCTGAAAGTGCTCCCCAATAAACCCGCGGAACCCATTACC
>DUUE01000168.1 GCA_012841735.1 Bacillota bacterium
CCGCAGCAGGGAGTACTCTCTAACATTTCAGTTATTTTATGTTTAAAAGTAAAATGGCCTCTAGGTTTTGCTTCCTAAAGGCCATTTTTGTCTACAGTCTGAAACCCGCCGGAGGCGGGTTCGTTTTATTTATGCCGGTAGTGCCGCAGGCGTTTTTTTACGTATCAATTACGCTTCTCACAGCTTTGTGATAGAGAGTAATCATTTTAAAAACAGTATATACGGCCTGTTCATCCGCTCCGCAGAGCCGGCAGAAATAATTGATCTGGCCGATGGTGCCTGCCTGTTCGTTGAAGAGGGAATCTTTGGCCAGAACCCTGCGAATACACCGGTAAAGCTCCCGGTGTTCCGCACTTAAGAGATCTTCCACACCGTGCACAACCTGCCCGGGTTTGGGTCTTGTGCCTCCGGATGCGGCATAAGGTTCATGCCGGCCGTGGCCCCGGATACATTCCAGGTAAACTGCTTCCTCCAGAGGTATAATAAACTGTCCCACAACTTTGCAGCGGGGGCACGGTGTATGTTCATAAAAATCAGCTTTGCAGGATGCCACTGATCTTTACTCCCTTGACAGTTTCTCTCTTGTTCCTATTATTGTATGAAAAGATATACGGGAGAGTTACAGCGGAATAAACGGGCGGCACGCAAACAGCGACAAGCAGTGGGCGGCGGGCAGCTTTGGCAGGGAGTATGACAGTTCAGGAGATTCCGGCCTGCTCCCCCAAAAAAGGGTTGCAGCGCGCAGGCGGCAGTGCTATAATGTATCCTGTATATGGATAACTGTCCACGTGTGATAGACAGGAGGTTGCCGTGATCATGCCGCAGGATAAGTTCTACCTGGTACAGGAAAACGTCCTGCCCCAGGTATTGAAAAAAACGGCAAAAGCCAAGGAATTGCTGAAAAGCGGCAGCGCCAGGACTGTCAATGAAGCTGTCGCCCGTGTAGGGATCAGCCGCGGGGCCTTTTATAAATACCGGGACTATATTATCCCGTTCCGGGAGGCCAGCCGCGGGAAAATCCTTACTGTTGCCCTGATTTTGGAGCACAGGGCGGGAGTGTTGTCTGCAGTGCTGAATACCATTGCACAGGCATCAGGCAGTATCCTGACCATTAACCAGAATATCCCGTTGCAAGGTGTGGCTAATGCATCCATATCCTTTGAAACGGACAACCTCACTGTGGACGTACACGTGCTGCTGGCCACACTGGCAGGCATTGCCGGTGTCCGGAAGCTGGAAATTATCGGGCAGAGTTAAAGAGAGAGGAGTCGTTTGACATGAAGAAAAACATCACCATCGGCATGCTGGGCCTGGGAACGGTGGGCGGCGGCACACTGGAAATTTTGCAGAAAAACGGACGGGAACTGGAGCGGAAACTGGGTGTGGGTCTGGAAGTAAGACGCATTGCGGTGCGTGATCTCAGGAAACCGCGCAGTGTGACTGTCGACCCCGCCCTGCTCACAGACAATCCGGATCATGTCCTGCTGGACCCGGAGATTGACATTGTGGTGGAAGTGATGGGCGGGACGGAAGCGGCCCGCAGGGCCATTACGGTGGCATTGGAAAACGGCAAATATGTGGTTACCGCCAATAAAGACCTGATGGCCCAGTACGGCCTGGAACTGCTGGCGGTAGCGGAAGCCCGGGGGAAAAATATCTACTATGAAGCCAGTGTGGGAGGCGGTATCCCGCTGATACGGCCGCTCAAACACTGCCTGGGCGCCAACAAAATCAAACAGGTGATGGGCATCATCAACGGTACCACCAATTTTATCTTAACCCAGATGTCCCGCGAGGGGAAAGAATTTGACGAGGCGCTGGCGGAAGCGCAGGCCAGGGGCTTTGCCGAAGCCGACCCCACCAATGACGTCTCGGGCAAGGATGCGGCCTACAAGCTGAACATCCTGGCTTCCCTTGCATTTTCCACTGAGGTCCGCATGGAAGATATTTTCCTTGAAGGTATCGACAATGTCAAACTGCGTGATATCCGTTATGCCCGGGAGCTGGGGTACGCGGTGAAACTGCTGGCGGTGGGCGCAGAGACGGAAGCGGGCCTCATGCTGCGTGTCCATCCTGCCCTGATCCCCCTAGACCATCCCCTGGCGGCGGTGGAGAATGAGTTTAACGCCATTTTCCTGGAAGGGGATGCGGTGGGCGAAGTAATGTTTTACGGCCGCGGCGCCGGCGCCCTGCCTACCGGCAGCGCCGTCTGTGCCGATATTATGGATGCGGCCCGCGCCATTAAAAACGAACAGCAAAACGGCATCCTGGAAGCAACTTTTACCCGCAAAAAAGTTGTTCCCATGACGGAACAGCATTCCCGTTTTTACCTGCGCCTGGAAGCGGAGGATGAACCGGGCGTTTTCGCCAAGCTCGCCCATGCTTTCGGTGCGGCCCGCGTCAGCCTGGATATGATTATTCAAAAGCGCAGTGATGCCAGAACGGCGGAAATTGTGCTTGTAACCCACAATGTAAGCGAAGGCGCATTTGCCACGGCGCTGGCAAGCCTGCGGGACATGCCTGCCATTCGCAGTATTAACAGTATTTTACGCGTAATTGAATAGATCTGGCAAAAAGGAGCGGAGGAAGCAGAGATGGCGGTAATTGTACAAAAATTCGGCGGCACTTCCGTCGGTAGCGCGGAAAGGATCCTGCGGGTGGCGCAAAGGGTGGACCGCACCGCAGCGGCGGGCAACATGGTGGCGGTGGTGGTTTCGGCCATGGGGGATTCCACCGATGAGCTGATCAGCCTGGCGCACCGGATTTCGTCCCGCCCGCCGGAGCGGGAAATGGCCATGTTGCTGGCCACCGGGGAGCAGGTAAGTATTGCTCTTTTAACCATGGCCCTGGCAAAGCTGGGCAGGGAAGCTGTCTCCTTTACCGGTCCCCAGGCGGGAGTATTGACTGACGGCAACCCCCTCAATGCCCGCATCCGCGCCTTTACGGCGGAACGGGTCAAAGCGGCCCTGGCGGCTGGCAAGGTGGCGGTGGTGGCAGGTTTCCAGGGCGCCGATGCGGCAGGAGAAATCAACACCCTGGGGCGCGGCGGGTCCGATACCACGGCGGTGGCCCTGGCGGCTGCCCTGGGGGCCGATGTGTGTGAAATCTATACCGATGTGGACGGTGTTTTTACCGTGGACCCGCGCATCGTGCCGGAAGCGCGCAAACTGGCGGAGATTACTTATGACGAGATGCTGGAGCTGGCCAGCCTGGGCGCGAAGGTCCTGCATCCCAGGGCTGTGGAATGCGGCAAAGAGCATGGCGTGGCGATTCATGTCCGCTCCAGCTTTCATGACGGACCGGGAACTATCGTGAAGGAGGCGGTAAAAATGGAACGGGGCACTGTCATCAGCGGCATTGCCTGTGATGAAGACCAGGTGAAAATAGCGGTGGTGGGGGTGCCGGACAGGCCGGGCATTGCGGCCGGGATTTTTACCGCCATCGGCAATGCGGGCATCAATGTGGATTTAATTGTGCAAAGCATTCACCGTAACGGGGAAAATGATATTCTCTTCACCGTCAGCAGGGATAACCTGGAGAAGGCTTTGGCCGTCCTGGAACCGGTGGTAAAGGAGGTAGGAGCCAAGGATCTGCAATACAGGCATGATGTGGCCAAAATTTCCGTGGTCGGCGCCGGGATGATCCACGGAACAGGCGTGGCGGCCGGTATGTTTGCCGCCCTGGCTGCTGCCGGCATTAATATAGAAATTATTTCCACTTCAGAAATTAAAATTTCCTGCCTGATAGCAGCCGATCGTCTCCATGATGCGGCACGGGCCATTCATGCCCATTTTAAGCTGGGAGAAGCTGTAGACTGCCCGTAAAAAGGCGGCGGCAAGCCAATCATTACCGGCAGGAATAATCAAGTCTGCCGTGGAATACAATAGCTAATGTAAAGATAGGTGGTGCTCTGTATTGCATGGGTTTCCGCTGCGACCGGCCTGGGCTGAAATTGATTTGCGAGCAGTGGCCCATAATGTCAGGCAGTTTCGGGCACTCATCCCGGCAGAAACAAAGCTGTTGGCCATTGTCAAAGCAAATGCCTACGGACATGGCGCCGTTCCTGTGGCCAGGGCGGCCGTGGCCGCCGGCGCTGACTGGCTGGGCGTGGGTATGCTGGAAGAAGCTGCCGAATTGCGCGACCACGGGCTGGACGTTCCCATTCTCATCCTTGGTTTTACACCTGCATACTATGCGCCCTATTTGCTGGAATACAAGGTGACACCTTCCCTTTTTACGCCAGAGGAGGCTCTGGCGTTTTCAGAAGCGGCCGTACGAGCCGGGCGGACAATGGACGTCCATGTCAAGGTGGATACGGGCATGACACGGGTCGGTTGTTACCCTGCGGAAAGCGCCGCTGATTTTGTTGCCTTTGCCGCAGCATTGCCCGGTTTGCGGGTGACAGGCCTCTATACACATTTTGCCGCAGCCGACAGTCATGACCTGACATTTGCCCGCCGGCAACTGCAGTGCTTCCTGGACCTGTCGGCAAATCTTCAGGCGCAGGGTATCCGGATCCCTCTCAGGCATGCGGCCAACAGCGCGGGGGTGATAAATTTTCCGGAAGCGGCACTGGATATGGTCCGCATCGGTATCGGACTTTACGGGCTGTTTCCCTCCGCTGAAACCAGGCAGGATGTGGTGCGGCTGCAGCCTGTCATGTCGCTGAAGGCAAAACTGATTTATGTCAAAGAAGTGCCGGCCGGCACCGGCATTTCTTACGGCAGTACGTATGTAACGGAAAAACCGTCCCGTATTGCCACTTTAAACATCGGCTACGGTGACGGTTACAACCGCCGGCTTTCCAACCGCGGCCAGGTTCTGGTCCGCGGCCGGCGTGCCCCGGTGGTGGGACGTATCTGTATGGATCAGACAATGATCTGTGTTGACGGCATTACAGGAGTAAAAACAGGCGACACCGCTCTGCTTTTTGGCCGGGATCAAGCTGCAGAGCTGCATGTGGATGAGGTGGCCGGCTGGCTGGACACCATCAATTATGAGGTGGTCACCGCAGTCAGCCGCCGGGTACCAAGAGTTTATCTGGGGGAAGATGATAATTAGGGGGTGCTGTCTATGGCTGAAACAAAAAGGATTATGATTAGCCTGCCGCATCATTTGCTGGAAGAAGTGGACTATATTGTGGCATCGGAAAAGCGGAGCCGTTCCGATTTTATTCGTGAGGCCATGCGCCTGTATCTTTCCGAACGTGAAAAAAAACAAATCAGGGAAAAAATGCAGCGCGGTTATAAGGAAATGGCCAAACTGAACCTGCGACTGGCGAACGAAGCCTTTGCTGTGGAAAATGAGGCCACAATGATTGCAGAATTGATGGTGGGCAAAAAGTGAACAGAGTTGAAGTTAAACGGGGGCATATCTTTTTCGCCGATTTAAGCCCTGTGGTAGGTTCGGAGCAGGGTGGCGTGCGCCCGGTGCTGGTTATACAAAATGACGTTGGCAACAAGTACAGCCCGACTGTCATTATAGCAGCCATAACTTCACAAATTGAAAAAGCAAAACTGCCCACACATGTGGAAGTGGAAGCCAAAGAATACGGACTGGAAAAAGATTCTGTAATTCTTTTGGAGCAGATCCGTACCATTGACAAACAGCGCCTGCAGGACAAAGTAACTGAACTGGATGAACGGGTCATGCAGCGTGTCAACCAGGCCATCAAAATTTCACTTGGGTTAATTGATTTTTAAAATACGTAACTGTTACGGTTACGTATTTACTTTTTTGGGGGGATGTCCACATGGCCGTTGTGGTGGGGATAACCTGCAACCGCGTTGGTTATGAAAACCGCCTGTCCCAGGCTTATGTGCACGCCATCCTGCAGGCGGGCGGCGTGCCTTTTTTATTGCCTGTCTGCCGTGACGAGCAAATCCTTAAGCGGCAGTTCGCCCGCCTTGACGCCCTGTTATTAAGCGGCGGGGGTGATCCGGATGCATTTCTTTACGGTGAAGAAGCGCACCCCGGCCAGGGGACGGTCCAGCCTGACCGGGACAGTATGGAGCTTTTCCTCGCACGCCAGGCTTTTGCCTGCGGGCTGCCGCTGCTTGGCATCTGCCGCGGGGCACAGATGATGGCGGTGGCCGCCGGCGGCAAACTGCTCCAGGACCTGAAAGGAGTGGAGAGGGTGCAGCATAGCCAGCGGGCGCCGCGCAGCTACCCCATTCACAGCGTCCTGCTGCGCAAAAACACGCTGCTTTACCGTCTCACCGGCAGGCAAAAACTGCGTGTCAACAGCATGCATCATCAGGCTGTCCGCCTGCCCGGCAGGCTTGCCATTGCGGCGGTGGCTGCCGACGGGGTGATTGAAGCGGTGGAATTGCCCGGCCATCCCTTTGCCGTGGGCGTCCAGTGGCATCCCGAGTGGCTGATACAAACGGAAAGCCATGCCCTGCCCCTCTTTAAAGCTTTTTGTGCCGCTGCCGGAAATTGTCGGAGAAAGAATAATTAACTTGCGGCTGCAGGAACATTGTGGTATCATATTACTACTCCGGCAGGCCTGTCCTGCGGCGTTTTTTATAATAAATGTGATAAATGGCACAAGCTATAGGGAGGTTGGAGCAATGATGAAAGTACTTGTTAGTGACCAGATTTCCGACCTGGGGATTAACAAGTTGCGGGAAAAGGCAGTGGTGGACGTCAGAACCGAGCTGTCGCCACAGGAACTGGTACAGGCCATAGCCGATTATGACGCCCTGGTGGTACGCAGTTCCACCAAAGTAACACGTGAGGTGCTGGCAGCTGGCAAGAACCTGAAAGTGGTGGGTCGTGCCGGTGTGGGAATAGACAATATTGATGTGGATGCGGCAACGGAGCTGGGGATTATTGTCCTCAATGCGCCTGAAGGCAATACTATTTCCGCGGCGGAACATGCCATTGCCATGATGACTTCTCTGGCCCGCAATATTCCTGCGGCCAACAGTTCCGTCAAGGCCGGCGAATGGAAACGCGGCAAATTTATGGGTGTGGAACTTTACCAGAAAACGCTGGGCGTAATCGGCATGGGACGTATCGGCAGCGAGGTGATTAAACGGGCCAAAGCCATGGGCATGAATATTCTTGCCTACGACCCTTATATCTCCGACGAAAGGGCGGAAAAACTGGGCGTGACTGTGGTGCCGCCTGAGGAAATTTACCGCAATGCCGATTTTATTACCATCCATACCCCCATGACCAAAGCGACGAAGCATATGATCGGCGCCAAAGAAATTGCCATGATGAAGGACGGCGTCCGCCTCATTAACTGCGCCCGCGGCGGGTTAATCGAAGAAAAAGCTTTATACGAAGCGCTTAAGTCGGGGAAAGTGGCAGGGGCCGCCCTGGATGTGTTTGAGGAAGAGCCGGCTGTCAACAACCCGCTCTGCCAACTTCCCAATGTCATTGTGACACCGCACCTGGGAGCTTCCACGGAGGAAGCACAGGTTAATGTGGCTGTCCAGGTGGCCGACCAGGTCCTGAAAGCGCTCTTTAACGAACCGCTTGTCAGCGCGGTGAACGTGCCTGTAGTTCCGCCGGAGACTATGGCGGCCGTTTCTCCCTTTGTCCCGCTGATGAAAACACTGGGTTCCTTCTATACACAGCTCTTTAACGGGCAGATTGAACAGGTTGAACTGGTCTACAGCGGTGAAATTGCCAATTACCCGGTATCAACCCTGACCACGTCCTTTTTAATCGGCCTGCTGTCGGTGATTTTGGGCGAATCGGTCAATTATGTCAATGCGCCGGTGATTGCCAAACAGCGCGGCATTAAAGTGCGCGAAGTTACAAGCACCACAGTGGAGAACTTTACCAACCTGGTGACCGCCAACATTAAAACAAGCGAGGGTATCCAGACTGTTGCCGGCACCCTCTTTAATAAAAACGATATTCGCATTGTTCAGATTGGCAAATACCGCATTGAAGTTGTTCCCTCCCGCTATATGCTGGTAACCACCTATAATGACATGCCGGGAGTCATCGGACGTTTCGGCATCACCCTGGGTGAAAACGACATTAATATTGCCGGCATGCAGGTGGGCCGCCAGTCGGTCGGCGGCGAAGCCGTAATGGTGGTCCAGGTTGACAGTCCCGTTCCGGAAACAGTATTGCAGCAACTGCAAGGCCTGGAAGCCATCCTGTCCATCCGTTTCGTCAAACTTGATTAGTAAATATCTGCGTTTAAGCTGTAAAGCTTCCCGCCCCCGTCTGTATACAAGGCAAAATGCAGCCGGCGGCGCGGGAAGTATTTTTTTGTGCAGGAAAAGGCATGTAAGGTGCCCGGAGTTTCCCTGCCGATTATTTTGCAGGTTAAATAGCGAAAAAGAATTAAGTCCGCCGC
>DUUE01000380.1 GCA_012841735.1 Bacillota bacterium
AATTTTTTAATAAATAAACTGTTTGTCATAATTAAAATTTTCAGAGCTCAAATATGCCTGCTGCGGAATGACAGGAAAAGGCGTCCTGTCATTCTTTCGGCATGGCAGCGGCTGCGGCTGTTTCTGCCTTCCCGGCGCGCAGACTTTAATTTCAGAATATTGTGAAGCTGTTATAATATTCACTTATATCTACGCAGGCAGATTGCTTGGAGGTTAAAGGAGGTAGACATGTTGGATCTCGTAGCAAAATGTGAACAGGAGCACGGTTTTGACTATACCCCGCTGGACATCATCCTGGAAAAATACAAAGGGCAGAAGGGAGCAATAATTCCCATCCTGCAGGCCATCCAGGGAGAGTACGGCTACCTGCCGCGCGAGGCGCTGGAGTATGCGGCAAAAAAGCTTAGGCTGCCTGTCAGCAGGCTGTATGGTGTGGCCACCTTTTATGCCCAGTTTCACCTGAACCCCAGGGGGAAAAACATTATCCGCGTGTGCCAGGGCACGGCCTGTCACGTCCGCGGCGGTGCCAGGATCCTGGAAACATTGAAAGAACAGCTGCAGCTGGAAGTGGGGGGAACAACTGCAGATTTGAAGTTTACGCTTGAATCGGTGGCATGCATCGGCGCCTGCGGGCTTGCTCCGGCAGTCATGATTAACGATGATACCTATGGCCGGCTGACACCGGAGAAAATCAGGGAAATACTGCAAAACTATTAACTTGACCAAAAACCAAAAGAAGGAGGATGGCAACGATGGGAGCACAGTCTTACAGGGTCAGGGTCGGTCTTGCCACCTGCGGCATCGCCGCCGGTGCGGCAAAGACGTATGATGCGCTGCTGCCGCTCCTGGAAAAACACGGTATTGTGCCGGAACGTACGGGTTGCATCGGCATGTGCTTCAGTGAGCCTCTGGTAGAAATCATTGATCCCGACGGCCACTCTTATCTGTATGGCAATGTAACGCCTGAGAATGCGGAAACAATTGTAGCCGGTCATATTGAAGGCGGCCAACCTGTGACAGATATGCTGGTCTTAACAAATACGGGAGAAACAGAAGATTCCCATTTTATAAAAAAACAAAAAAGGATCATCCTGGACCACCTGGGGACAATTGACCCCGAAAGTATTGACAGTTACCTTGCCGCCGGCGGTTATGAAGCGCTGTGCAAAGCTGTGACAAAAATGTCGCGGGAGGAAGTAATCCAGGAAGTCCTGGCATCGGGGCTGCGCGGCCGCGGCGGTGCCGGTTTCCCCACCGGGAGAAAATGGGACTTTACCTACAAGGCATTTGGCGAGAAGAAATATGTGGTTTGCAATGCGGACGAAGGCGACCCCGGCGCCTTTATGGACCGCAGCGTTCTGGAAGGAGACCCGCACGCCGTTATTGAGGGCATGATTATTGCCGCTTATGCCATTGGTGCGGATGAGGGCTATATTTATGTCCGGGCTGAATATCCGCTGGCCATCAAAAGGCTGCGTATCGCCATCCGGGAAGCGGAAGAACGGGGATACCTGGGAGAAAACATCCTGGGTAAAGGTTTTTGCTTTAACTTAAAAATCAAGGAAGGGGCCGGGGCTTTTGTTTGCGGTGAAGAAACGGCGCTTTTGGCTTCCATTGAAGGGGAAAGGGGCATCCCGCGACCGCGTCCGCCTTTCCCGGCCAATGCGGGACTGTGGGGAAAGCCGACCTGCCTGAACAATGTGGAGACATATGCCTATGTACCCGCCATCCTGCGCCTTGGCGCCGCCGAGTACAGCAAAGTGGGCACGGAACGCAGCAAGGGGACAAAGGTATTTGCCCTGACCGGGAAAATCAAAAAAACGGGCCTGGCCGAAGTCCCCATGGGTATTACCCTGCGGGAAGTCATTTATGACATTGGCGGCGGGATTCAGGACGACAAAAACTTCAAGGCCGTGCAAATCGGCGGCCCCTCGGGAGGCTGCCTGCCGGCGGAAAAACTTGACCTGCCCATTGATTACGATTCCCTCACTGCCGAAGGGGCCATGATGGGTTCCGGCGGCCTGGTGGTGATGGATGAAGATACCTGTATGGTTGATCTGGCCCGCTACTTCCTGACCTTTACCCAGAACGAATCCTGCGGCAAATGCACGCCCTGCAGGGAAGGAACAAAAAGGATGCTGGAAATCCTGGAGCGTATCACCAGGGGCGAGGGTGAACCGGATGATATTGCCGTCCTGGAAGAACTGGGCACCGCCATTAAGGACAGTGCGCTCTGCGGCCTGGGTCAGACAGCCCCGAACCCGGTATTAAGCACTTTGCGCTACTTCCGGCATGAATATGAGGAGCACATTCAGGAAGGCAGGTGCCGCGCCGGTGTCTGCACCAGCCTCATCACTTACTACATTGATCCGGAAAAATGTGTGGGCTGCACTGTCTGTGCCAGGAACTGCCCCGTCAATGCCATTGCCGGTGAGCGCAAGCAGGTGCACGTCATTGATCCTGCAGTCTGCATCAAGTGCGGCGTTTGTTATGAGAAATGTAAATTTGACGCAGTTAAAATGAAATAGCGAGGGAGGGAAAGCAATGTCCAAGGTGAACATCACCATCAACGGCCGGGTGGTAGAGGCTGAAGCCGGCATGACCATTCTGGAGGCGGCCAAAGCTTTTGGGATTGAAATCCCCACCTTCTGCCACGACCCTGAACTGTCCAAGACGGGGGCCTGCCGCATCTGCGTGGTGGAAGTGGCGGGCGCACGCAACCTTCCCGCCGCCTGTACGACCCCGGTAACTGACGGAATGGTGATTGAAACGGAATCGGATCGCGTTGTCAGGGCACGCAAAGTCAACCTGCAGCTGCTGTGGGCCAACCATCCTTATGACTGCCTGACCTGTGAAAAGACGGGATCCTGCAAACTGCAGGACTACAGCTACCGTTACAATGTCAAGGAAAGCCCTTATCAAGGCGAAGTTAAAAAAATTCCCTTTGACGACACCAACCCGTTTTTTATCCGTGATTTAAACAAATGTATCCTGTGCGGCAAATGTGTCCGCAAATGTCATGAAGTCAACGGCGTCGGCGCGGTTGAATTTATGCACCGCGGTTTTGACAGTAAAGTAACAACGGCTTTTGATGTCCCGCTGGAGGAATCATCCTGTGTTTTCTGCGGCATGTGTGTGGACGTCTGTCCCGTGGGAGCACTGACACCCAAACAGGGGCTGAACCAGGGCCGTTCCTTCCAGGTGGAAAAAGTACTGACCACCTGCCCCTACTGCGGGAGTGGCTGCACTTATTACCTGCATGTCCGCAACGACAGGATTGTGGGGATTACACCCAATTTTGACGGTCCCATGAACGGCCATCTCTGTGTCAAAGGGCGCTTCGGCTGGGATTTCGTCGACAGCCCGGACCGCCTGAAAACGCCGCTGATCAAAAAAGACGGCGTTTTCGTGGAAGCCTCGTGGGATGAGGCACTGGAACTTGTGGCACGTAAATTCGGGGAGGTGAGGGCACAATACGGCGCCGATGCGCTGGCAGGACTGTCTTCCGCACGCGCCACCAACGAAGAGAACTATCTCTTCCAGAAACTGCTGCGCAGCCTGGGGACAAACAATGTGGACCATTGTGCCCGCTTGTGACACTCTCCGACTGTGGCCGGTCTGGCCACTGCTTTCGGCAGCGGAGCAATGACAAACACCATCGGCGAAATTGAAGATGCCAAGGCTATTTTTGTTATCGGCTCCAATACAACTGAAAACCATCCTGTTATCGGCTACCGGATTAAGCGTGCGGCGAAAAAAGGTGCGAAATTAATTGTTGCCGACCCGCGTTATATTGAACTGTGCGATTATGCAGACTGTCACCTGCAGCTTAAGCCGGGGACCAATATTGCCCTCCTGAATGCCATGGCCCATGTCATCATCAGGGAAGGCCTGGCGGATGAAGAGTTTATCCGCGAGCGGACGGAAAACTTCGCGGCTTTTAAGGAGGCCGTGGCAAAATATACTCCCGAATATGCGGAGAAAATTACCGGAGTGCCGGCGGCTGAAATTGCCAGGGCGGCCCGCCTCTATGCGGAAGCGGAAGTAGCCTCCATTTTCTATACCATGGGCATTACCCAGCATACCACCGGGACGGAAAATGTGCTGGCCATTGCCAACCTGGCCATGCTGACGGGCAATATCGGCAAAAGGGCGGGCGGTGTCAACCCGCTGCGCGGGCAGAACAACGTCCAGGGAGCCTGCGATATGGGCGCCCTGCCCAATGTCTTTACCGGTTACCAGCGTGTCGCCGATGACAAAGCCCGCGCGAAATTTGCGCAGGCCTGGGGTGTGGAACTGTCCGGCAAAGAAGGACTTACCGTGACGGAAATGTTCACGGCGGCGGCGCTGAAAGAAATCCGTGCCATGTATATCATGGGTGAAAACCCGGTCTTGAGCGAGGCCAATGCGGCACATGCGGCTGCGGCACTCGAGAAACTTGATTTTCTGGTGGTGCAGG
>DUUE01000219.1 GCA_012841735.1 Bacillota bacterium
GTGCCTGCCGGAGAGGAGGGCACACTGCGCCTGACGGAGGCGGAAAAAGAGACTTTGCTGCATTTTTGGCAGGGCTCCCTGCAAGCGGCGGCAACGGCCCTTTCAGACCTGCTGGCACAGGATGTCACTATTGCAGCAGATGCGGTGGAAATAATGCCGGAGAGTTTATCGCAGACTGAAGCGGAAGAGTTTTTGGCCGTCCACTTCGCCTACCGGGGGGAGCTTGTGGGTAAAAGTCTTTTCCTTGTGGACAGGCAGGAAGCGGATGCCATTGCTGCCCTGATGCCCGGCGCCAGGGAGGCGGGAGAAGAATTTGCCGCCATACGTGAGAGCGCCCTGGCGGAAGCATTCAGCCAGATGCTGGGCGCCGCCATGACAAATATTGCCGGTACATACGGTTTTAACATTTATATAGATACACCGGAAATTTCCCTCTCAGGGGAACTGCCGCCGGAGCTTGCGGAGGGACGTCAACCCCTGGTGCGGCTCACCTGCCGCCTGCAGCGGGCGCAGCAGCCGGAGGGCAGGCTTTGGCAGTTTTTGTCCTGGGAAACGGTGCAAGAGTTGCTAAAGCTGTTATCCCCGCGGGAAACGGCGATTCCGGAGTCTTTTGTGGCCGGGGCGGGACCGGTTCTTCCGGAAACGGAAAGCAGGGAACCGTTGCTATACAGTGCAAACGAAACGGGAGACAAGATATTGCCCCTGGATATGATCCGGGACATTACAGTGCGGATTACAGGTGTTTTGGGGCGGCGCAAGGTTTCTCTGAAAGAGTTGAGAAGTATTGCTTACGGAGCCGTGGTGGAACTGGATGCCGCCGCCGCCGATCCGGTCGAAGTGCTGGCCAACGGCAGGCTGGTGGCGCGCGGGCAGATTGTGGTTCACAAAGACCACTTGGGGATCAGGCTGACGGAAATTATCACTTCAGAAGAAGCATTCTGATTGCTGAAATGAATGTGAGCGGGGGAGGGGAATTTTGTGGGGAAAAAAATTTTAATCACGGATGACACCGCTTTTATGCGGCTGACGCTGAAAAACATACTGGAGAAGAACGGTTTTGAAATCGTGGGGGAAGCGGAAAACGGGCAGGTGGCCGTGGACCTGTACAACAGCCTGCGCCCGGATCTGGTGATTATGGATATTACCATGCCTGTCATGGACGGGATTACAGCCATCACAAAAATCAGGGAGATTGACGCTGCGGCCAAAATTATCGTCTGCAGCGCCATGGGGCAGCGTGCACTGGTGATCCAGGCACTAAATGCCGGGGCCAGGGATTTTGTGGTCAAACCTTTTCAGGCTGACAGGATTGTCAGCGCCGTGGCCAAAGCGCTGGCTTAATGTTTATTCTTTTTCCGTGAAAAGCATATTTGCAGAAAAGCGTGTTAGGGCACGCTTTTTTTACGGCGGCCCCGCGGAAATAATCCGCCCTGACGGCAGGAATGTCCCGCGTTTTTGTCGAACTAAGCTCTGGCAAGAAGGAGGGATGGCTGTGCTGGTAAAGCAGATTTCGGTTTTTTTGGAAAACAAAGCAGGCCGCCTGGCGGAAGTAACCCGCTGTCTTGGTGTAAACGGCATTAACATCCGTGCCCTGTCCATTGCCGATACCGATGATTTCGGCATTTTAAGGCTGATTGTTGACCGGCCGGCTGCCGCAGAAAAAGTGCTGCGCGCCGCAGGATTCATGGTCAGCGAAACGGATGTCATTGCCGTGGAGGTGCCGGACCGCCCGGGCGGGCTGGCCGAAGTGCTGGATATTCTGGGCACAGCCGGGATTAATATAGAGTATCTTTATGCTTTCATGGGAGTCCCGTCCCATGGAGCACTGGTCATTTTCAGGGTGGAAGACTGTGCCGCCGCCATGCAGACCCTTAAGACACACCAGATTCGTGTGCTGGACGGCGCTGAAGTGTATGCGCTGTAGTTTTTTTGCTTGACAGAATGGCAGTATGGCAGGCAAAACGGCACCGCAGCCTGGCGGGGCCGTTTTTATCATGAAGCCCTTTTGCCTGCGGACACAGCAGCAAGCCGGCAAACCGGCCCCGGGCGGGCGGCGGGCAGGAAGAAACGAAGCAAGTGACCGACTTATAATGAGGAGGAGCGCGCATGACAAAAAAACTGTTAAGCGGTAATGAAGCCATCGCCCGCGGCGCTTATGAAGCGGGTGTGCGCGTCGCCGCCGCTTATCCGGGGACACCCAGCACGGAAATCCTGGAGCACCTGGCGCACTACCGCGAGGTGGCGGCCCAGTGGTCCTGCAATGAAAAGGTTGCCCTGGAAGTGGGGATCGGGGCGTCCTTTGCCGGCGCCAGGGTACTGGTTGCCATGAAACATGTGGGTGTTAACGTGGCGGCGGACCCGCTCATGACGCTGTCATATACGGGGGTAAACGGCGGGCTGGTGCTGGTGGTGGCGGACGACCCGGGAATGCACAGCTCCCAGAACGAGCAGGACAGCCGCAATTATGCACGTTTTGCCAAGATTCCCATGCTTGAGCCGTCCGACAGCCAGGAAGCCAGGGATTTTGTCATGGCAGCCCTGGAAATGAGTGAAGCATTTGACACGCCGGTAATGCTGCGCAGCAGCACCCGGATTTCCCATGGCCAGTCCCTGGTGACACTGGGCAGGCGGGAAGAAGTGCCTCTGCGCCTCTATGTCAAAGATGCCAATAAACGTGTCATGATGCCGGCAGCCGCCCGACAGCGCCATGCGGCGGTGGAGGAACGCCTGCTCCGGCTGCAGGAAGCCGCGGAAAAATCACCTCTGAACAGGATTGAATGGCGGGACAGGAAAACCGGGATTATCTGCTCCGGCATCAGCTACCAGCAGGTACGGGAAGCCCTGCCTGAAGCCTCCGTTCTGAAGCTTGGCATCTGCTACCCGCTGCCGCCGGCTTTAATTGCGGCTTTTGCCGCCGGCGTGGACAAACTGTATGTGGTGGAAGAACTGGATCCTTTCCTGGAAGACCAGATTAAAGCCATGGGTATAAAAGTCACGGGCAAGTCTCTTTTCCCGCTGACAGGAGAAATACATCCCAACCGCATTGCCGCCGCCATTGCAGGGAAGCCGCTTGCGACCCCCCTGCCCGTTCCGGAGGATACGCCGGTGCCGGCGCGCCCGCCCGTTCTCTGCCCCGGCTGCCCGCACCGCAGTGTTTTTTATGCTTTGAAGCAGCAGAAGCTGCTGGTGAGCGGGGATATCGGCTGTTATACGCTGGGGGCGCTGCCGCCGCTTGGTGCCATGGACTCCTGCATTTGCATGGGAGCAAGCATTTCGGCCGGCCTGGGTTATGAGAAGGGCAACCCGGAATTAAAAGGGAAAGTAGTTTCTGTCATCGGTGACTCAACCTTTTTCCACTCCGGGCTGACCGGCCTCATGGACGTGGTTTACAACCAGGGTTCCACCCTGACCATCATTCTTGACAACCGGATTACCGCCATGACGGGGCACCAGCATAATCCGGGCACAGGCTATACCCTGCAGGGAGATGCGACCGCGGCACTGGAAATTGCCCCCATTTGCCGCGCCCTGGGTGTCCGGCGTGTCCGGGAAGTGGATCCTTATGACATCAGGGCTCTGCAGGCGGCCATTAAAGAAGAAGCCGCCGCGGATGAACCTTCCGTGATCATCTCCCGCCGGGCATGCGCCCTGCTGGACAAAAGCGCAAAGCCTCTTTATGAAATTAATGACAACTGCAGAAACTGCGGTGCCTGTATGCGGCTGGGCTGCCCTGCCATTGCGCGGGAAGGCGACAGTGTCACCATTGACCCTGCCCTGTGCGTCGGCTGCGGCGTCTGTGCGCAGGTTTGCAGCTTTAACGCCATTGGAAAGGCGGGTGCAACCACTGATGACGAAAACAACTAGTATTCTGCTGGGCGGTGTAGGCGGCCAGGGAATTGTTTTGGCAAGCAAACTGCTGGCTCATGTGATCCAGTCCCACGGTTATGACCTGAAAATATCAGAAATCCACGGCATGGCGCAACGGGGGGGCAGTGTCCTGACTTATGTCCGTTTCGGCTCCGAGGTACATTCTCCCCTCATTGAAGCGGGGCAGGCCAATTATATCCTGGCGGCGGAAAAACTGGAAGCCTGGCGCTGGCTGCCGTATCTTTGCCGCGGCGGCATCATGGTTTGCAGTACCCAGGAAATTAAACCTGTTCCCGTCATTATGGGTGCAGAGCGCTACCCGGAAAAGGTTCTGGAAAAAATGCAGTCTTTGGCTGCCGACGGCACGCTTGGGGGGCTTTTTGCCATTCCCGCCCTGGAAGTAGCTGCGGCCTGCGGCCAACCCAAAGCCGCCACAGTTGCCCTGCTCGGTGTGCTGGCCGCCCGCCTGGAGTTCCCCCGGGAAAGTTACCTGCAGGCGCTGGCGGACATTGTACCCGCCCGTTTTCTCGCAGCAAATGAAAAGGCATTTTTGGCAGGATATAATTATTTTTAAAAATACAGAATATGGGGCCACCTCTTATCCGCGGGGGATGAGGTGGCCCCGTGCCATCCGCCGTGTTTTCACCATTATTTACCGCACCGCCCCGGCGGTCCCAAACTTGCATAATGCAGATTGCGGTGTTATCCTTTTACATGGGCGGGGGGCGTCTGTACGAGCGCCCGTCAGTCCACGGCGGCACCGGTGTAAACTTGTTTGAGGGGGCTGTTTTCTTGCGGATCAATATTTTGGCTTACCTGGAGCAGTCAGCGGCACGCTGCCCGCACAAAGACGCCTTGATTGATGAAAAAGAAAGTATAACTTTTTCCGACCTGGAACGTTTTGCCAAAGCCCTCGGCAGCAGCATCCTGGCGGCTGGGCCGGGGGTTGTACGCAGGCCGGTTGTGGTGCTGGCAGACCGCACGGCGGCAACGGTAGTGTCTCTGCTGGGGGTCGTATACAGCGGCAACTTTTATGTTCCCATTGACAACCGGATGCCGCAGGAACGCCTGCAGCTGATGCTGGCACAGATGCAGCCTGCCATGATTATCTGCACGGAAAAAGACTTGCAGCGGCTGGAGGGTATGCCGGGCCTGCCGCCGTGCCTTGTGTACGAGCATGGTATCCGGGCCGCCGTTGATGCGGAGGCGCTGGCAAAAATCAGGGAGTTAATTATTGACACCGATCCCGTGTATATGATTTATACTTCCGGCTCCACAGGGACACCCAAAGGAATTGTGGTTTCGCACAGGAGTATGATCGACCTGGCTGAGTGGCTGGATGATACATTTGCTTTCAGCAGCGATGAAATCCTGGGCAACCAGACACCTTTTTATTTTGACGCTTCCGTCAAGGATGTCTGCCTCTGCCTGAAAAAAGGCATAACCATGGTGATTATCCCGACAAAACTTTTCATGTTTCCCCTTTTGCTGGTAGATTGCCTGAATACACACCGTGTGACAACAATTTTGTGGGCAACATCGGCGCTGGTGCTGATAGCCAATTCCGGTGTCTTTGCACACAAAGCTCCCCTTTATCTCCGCAAGGTATTCTTTGCCGGGGAGGCAATGCTGGCCAGGCATCTGAATATCTGGCGCACATACCTGCCGGAAGCGCTGTATGTAAACCTTTACGGGCCCACGGAAGTTACTGTTGACTGTACCTACTATGTGGTTGACCGTGAATTTGCCGATGACGAACCTGTTCCCATCGGCAGGGCCTGCCGCAATATGGAGGTCTTCCTGCTTGACGGGCAAAACAGGCTTGTCACCGGGGAGGAGCCCGGAGAAATCTGTGTCAGGGGCACAGGGGTGGCACTGGGCTATTACCGTGAACCGGAACGCACCGCTGAAGTGTTTGTCCAGAACCCGCTCCATAACCATTATCGCGACCTGATTTACCGCACCGGAGATATTGCCCGCTACAATGCATACGGGGAACTGGTTTTCTGCTGCCGCAAAGACCAGCAGATCAAGCACCAGGGACACCGCATTGAACTGGGAGAGATTGAGCAGGCAGCCGGCGGCGTGACGGGCGTGACGGCCTGTGTCTGCTTTTATGACCGGGAGAAAGAAAAAATTGTGCTGCAGTATACCGGCACGGCGGACAGCAGGGAGCTAAGGAAGAATATGGCCAGGAAACTGCCAAAATATATGCTGCCCCATGTGATTACCCGCAGAGAATCTTTCCCCTATAATGCCAACGGGAAAATTGACCGTAAAAAAATTACGGAGTTATATTATGAAGAGAATCACTGATTTTGCGCAGCTTAAGCGCCTTGTGACGCCGTGGCTGAAAAAGGGAATTGCCACCAACAACTATTTGCTGCTTGCCGCATATGAACGCTTTTTAAGCGAAGGGGCGCTGTATTACGCAGAGGCCGCGCACGGCCTTCTGCTCCTGGTGGACAGTGGCAACCACTTCAGGCTTTATTACTACCTGGCAAATTGCCAGCCCCGTTTCCCCCTGCCCCGTAACAAGCCTTCCGCCATGGAAATTGTTTTCCCGGCGGGCGATAAAAAAGTGCAGGAGGTCCTTGCCTACTGGGAAGGGATGGGTTTTAAAACTTACCTTCCCCGCAGGAGAATGAGTGTGGCGGCAACAGCGTTTACACCGGGCCGTGCGGCAGGGGAAGAGGCGACTTTTGCGACACCGCAGCATGCTGCGGCCATCCACGCCCTGCTCGCCGCAAGTTTCGATCCCTATCTGGGCTGCCTGACGACAGAGGACGAAGTAAGAGCGGGGATCTCGCGGCAGGAGTTTATCTGCGTTCCGGCTGCCGGGAATAACATCAGGGGCGTGCTGGAGATCGGCCGCCGGCAGAATGTCTATACAATCCGGCACCTGGCCGTGGCGCCACAGTATCGGAGAGGCGGCCTGGCCGGAAAAATGCTGGCTTATTTCAACACGGTCATGGACAAGCAGGAGAAAACCGCCATCAGGCTGTGGGTACAGTCCGGCAACCTGGCCGCCCGGCGCCTGTATGAGCGGGCAGGCTTTGTGTATGACGGCTGGGAATCTGTGGGGCTGCTTTATCTGCCTTAATTTTGACAGGAAGGGGCATGCTGCAATGGAAAAAAAACTGCTGGCAATTTTGACCGAACTTAATCCTGACGTTGATTTTGCCGGGGAAGAAAATTTAATTGCTGACGGCCTTCTGGACTCATTTGACATTATTGCCTTGGTCGGGGAATTGAACGATACTTTTGACATTGAAATCGGCCTGGAGCATTTGCTGCCCGAGAATTTCAACTCTGTTGCCGCCATGATGAAGCTGATAAAAAAACTGCAAGCTGAAAGATAAGAAAAATGCCTGTAACGACATTAACTTTTCTGCTTTTTGTCAGCCTGACACTGCTTGTTTATTTTACCGTTCCCAAAAGGTATCAATGGGTTGTCTTGCTGCTGTCAAGCTACCTTTTTTATGCATCCGCCGGCAGCAGACTGACTGTTTTCCTCGTTTTTACCACTATTGTTGCCTACCTGGCGGGCATTCTGCTTGCCGCCACAAAAGACAGGAAAAAGAGAAAACTAATTGTTTCCGCCGCACTGTTTGTGGTTTTCGGCCTGCTCGCCTTTTTAAAGTATTACAATTTTGCCGCCCTCGGCCTCAATGTGCTTCTGGCAAAAATATCTGCTTTGTCGCTGCCACAGTTTAAAATACTCTTGCCGCTCGGTATCTCTTTTTATATTTTTCAGGCGGCAGGTTATGTGATTGATATTTACCGGGGTAAATACCCCCCGGAGCGCAACCCGGCAAAGTTTGCCCTCTTTGTTTCTTTTTTTCCCCAGGTCGTTCAGGGGCCCATCAGCCGTTATGACCAACTGGCGCAGCAACTGTACAGTGAACATGACCTGGATTATGACCGGTTAAAATACGGGATCCAGCTGATGCTTTGGGGTTACTGCAAGAAAATAATTATTGCGGATAGGGCGGCGGTGCTTGTCAATACAGTCATTGACAATTTCCGGCAGTATCCCGGCTCCATTGTGGCGGTGGCAGTTTGTTTTTACTGCCTGCAAATCTACTGTGATTTTTCCGGCGGTATTGATATTGTCAGGGGCATTGCCCAGACTATGGGCATTGACCTGATCCAGAACTTCCGCCGTCCCTATTTCGCCACTTCGCTGGCCGATTTCTGGCGCAGGTGGCACATCAGCCTGGGTGAATGGATGAAAGAATACCTGTTTTACCCCCTCTCCCTCTCCAAGCCCTTCTCCAGGCTGGGAAAAAAGACACGCCGGCTGATTAAGGGAAAAGCGGGAAAAATTATCCCCACCTCCATTGTTTCTTTTATTGTTTTTTTTACCATCGGTATCTGGCACGGCGCCAACCTGAAATATATTGCCTTTGGTATCTATAACGGCGTTATTATCTCCGCTTCCATCATCATTTCGCCTCCCTTCGCCCGCCTGCTGGAGAAAGCCCGCATTAATCCGCAGGGCAGGGCCTGGAAAGTTGTGCAGATTATCGGCACAAACATAATTGTTTTTTTCGGCAGATATTTTACCCGCGGGGCTTCCCTGCGGGCGGCCCTGGCAATGCTCAGGCAGACCGCTTTTGCTTTTAATGCCCGGGCACTGGCCGGCGGAACAATATGGACGCTCGGTTTGTCCAGGCAGGATTTTTGCCTGGTGCTGCTGGGCGGCATTGTGCTTTTGTTTGTGGGCTGCTTGCAGGAGAAAGGCATGGCCGTCAGGAAAACACTGGAGCAAAAACACTGGACGCTGCAGTGGCTGGTGCTGATGGCTGTACTGCTTTCCCTGGTCTGGCTCGGCATTTACCGTGAGGGATATATAGCTTCCGAATTTATTTACCAACAATACTGATTTTTGAGGTAAGCCCATGTCATCAAAAAAATGGCTTTTGCTCTTTGCCTCATCCGTGCTGCTTATTGCTTTTGCCATCGCAGCTTTTAATTATTGTACGGATCCTTTTGGTGCTTTCGGGGACCGTATTTTTCAGTGGCATGCTTATAACTTTACCAAAAACCCGCGTGTGGCCAAGATAGCTTACCTGGACAGGCACCATGGAGCATATGATTCTTACCTGATCGGCAGTTCTTCCACCAGCTCCTTCCCCGTTGAACTGCTTGACAAATATCTGCATGCCAGCTTTTATAATCTTTTCATGTACGGTGCTGATATTTATGACGTCACGCGCACTGTCAATTACGTTGTCAACAACTATGAAGTAAAAAATATTGTTTTAAATCTTGGCGTGCTTAATGCCGAAAAATATATGCTGGAAACAAATCCGCTGACGGATAATCTCCACGCCAAAACGGAAGGAGCACCCCTGCTCCCCTTTTATGCAAAATATTTATTTGCCAACCCCCGTTATGGCCTGGAAAAACTGCAAAGCCGCAAGCAGGACAGCTACCTGCCCCGGGTCTTTGACGTTTTCAACGTCGCAACGGGAGCCTACGACAAGTCATTGCGCGATATTGAACGTATTCAGGATTTGCCGGCATACCTTGAGCGGTACCCGGTTTTCCGGAACTACCCTTATAACCGGTATGAGCTGCCGTACAGCGATGAATTGATTGAGAATGTCCGGGAAATCAAGGAGCTTTGTGACGGGAGGAATATAAACCTTCTGGTTTTATTCTTTCCCCTTTATTATGAGCATGCGGCGCTTTTTAACTATGACCGGCTGGCCGATATCTACAGCAGGCTGGCCGAGATTACAGGTTTTTGGGATTTTTCCGTTCATCCCATTACTACGGACCCGAGGTTTTTCTATGATGCCACTCATTTCAGGAATGACCTGGGCAGGATGGCCCTGGCAAAAGTCTTTGGCGATGAAACAGTCTACGTACCGGAAGATTTCGGCGTTTATGTCACACCGGAAAACGCCCGCAAGCAGGCGGCTAGATACCGGGCAGGATACAAGTTTGACGACAGCGCTTACACAAAGAAAGTGCCCGTCTTACTGTATCATCACCTGGCGGCGGAAGCGGACGGCTCGCTGACCGTCTCCGCCGGACAGTTTGAGGCGCAGATCAAAGCCCTGGCGGAAGCGGGATATACGGGGGTATCGCTTGGGCAACTGGTTGACTATGTGGAAAAGGGGACGGAACTGCCGGACAGGCCGGTAGTCGTCACGTTTGATGACGGTTATGCCAGCAATTACGAAATTGCTTACCCCATTTTGCAAAAATACGGGATGAAAGCCACCATTTTTGTCATCGGGGCTTCAGTGGGCAAGGAAACATATAAAGATACGGCTTATCCCATTATCCCCCATTTCGGATACGGCGAAGCCCGTGAAATGCTTGCTTCCGGCCTGCTTGAGATTCAAAGCCACACCTATGATATGCACCAGAGCGCAGAGTATGAGGGCGAGAGGGCCAGAACGGCAGTAGTGCCCCTTGCGGGAGAAAGTGAAGAGGCCTTTATTGAAGCGCTGCGGGCGGATTTTCAACAGTCCCGGCAAACCCTGGAAAAAGAAACGGGCACAGCCGTGTTTGCCCTTTCATATCCCCTGGGGAAATACAGCGACCTCACTGAAGTTGTGCTGAAGGAGCTGGGCGTGAAAGTGACGCTGACTACGGAACCGGGAGTAAACACGCTTATCAAAGGACTGCCGCAGTGCCTGCAGGCGTTAAAAAGAATCCCCGTGGACGAAAACACCTCCCCTGAAGCCCTGCTTAAGCTGTTGCAGCAGGGCCGGTAGATACCACTTCCGGCGGCATTTTAACTCCCAGAAAAAGCAAAAATTCCTGCTTGCATTTGACACGGTCCTTTGCTATAATTACACTCAAGTTTTATTTTTACGCACAGTTACACAAGATAAGCATATACTGCAAACAAAGCGACGATGGGGATGAAACCCGGACCTGCCGACAGAGAGGGAGCCGCCTGCTGAGAGGCTCCCCGGTGAAGTGAAAGGTGAGCCGCCCCGGAGCTGCCCGCCGAAACCAGTAAGCGGTGCCGGCACTGCCGTTATCCAGAAAGCTTTGGCTTAAGTGACCGGATGCAATCCGGTAACCAGAGTGGTACCACGGGTAATTCTCCCGTCTCTGTATCTGTGAGACGGGAGTTTTTATTTTCCCCTTCTTCCCATGTTTTGGAGGTGCACAACATGAAATTTGAACAGCTGTATGCAAAAAGGGCCGATTGTATGAAAACATCGGCAATCAGGGAATTTTTCAAACTGACGGAGCAACCGGATGTTATGTCTTTTGCCGGCGGTTTTCCCAGCGCCGATTATTTTCCGCTGGAGCAGGTAAATGCCGTATTGCAGGAGATAATTGCCGGGGAAGGCAAAACTGCTTTACAATACGGGCCCACTGAAGGCAACTGGGAATTGAGAAATTACCTGGCGGAAAAAATGAGCCGCGAGGGTATGCCTGCGGAGGGGGAGAATATCCTCATCACAAACGGTTCACAGCAGGGGATGGATTTAATCAGCAAGTTGTTTGTCAATCCCGGTGACGTGGTCATCGTGGAGGAACCGGGCTATGTGGGCGGCCTTGGTGCCATTTACAATTACGAGGCGGACCGTCTCCCCATTCCCCTTGACAATGAAGGGCTGCGCACCGACCTGCTGGCAAACCGCCTGCGGAAGCTGAAAATGGAAGGGCGCAGGGTTAAATTTGCCTACCTGGTACCAAATTTTCAGAATCCTACCGGAATCTGCATGTCCCTTGCCAGAAGAAAACAAATGCTGCAGCTTGCCCGTCAATATGACTTTCTCATTCTGGAAGATAATCCATATGGTGATATCCGCTATGAAGGGGAACCTCTTCCCAGTATTAAATCCATGGATACGGAAGGCCGTGTTGTTTATCTGGGCTCCTTTTCCAAAACATTTATCCCCGGGATTCGCATCGGCTGGATTCTGGCCGACAAAGAACTGATTCAGAAACTGACTTGTGCCAAAGGTTCCACAGACCTATGCTCCAACTCCCTGGGACAGCGGATGGCTTATCACTTTGCCGCCGGCGGGCTGATTGATGCCCACCTCGCTGCTCTCATTTCCCGTTACCGGGAAAAACGTGACCTGATGCTTGCCTGTATGGAGAAATATTTCCCTGCCGGCGTAAACTGGACCTATCCCAGTGGCGGTTTCTTTGTCTGGGTTACTTTCCCGGAAGAGCTCAGTGCCCGGCACATTCTGCTGAAAGGCATTGAACGCAAAGTTGCTTTTGTGGATGGTACCGGGTTTTATGTTAACGGCAAAGGGAAGAACACAGGACGTTTCTCCTTTTCCGAGGCCGATCCGGTGAAAATAGAAAAGGGAATTGCCATCCTGGGTGAAATCCTCTGTGAGGAACTGGGTGTTTCCGTGGGCAACAAAACA
>DUUE01000405.1 GCA_012841735.1 Bacillota bacterium
AAATACAACATTTTGCTGCAAAACAGCTGCACCAACGTCTCCACCGTGATCCAGGAAGCGGCACTGGCTGCCCTGCAGGCGCCGGCTTCCTACCATGAAAACATGATGGCACACCTGACACGCAAAAGGGACCTGGCCTACAAAATCCTTGCCGGTTGCGACAGGCTGCAGACAGATCTTGCCCAGGGCTCTTTCTACCTCTTTTGCAAGTTGCCGGACGGCTGTGACGACCGGGAAGCGGTGCGGCGCTTCCTGCAGCGGGGGGTTGCAGTGGTGCCCGGTTCAGCTTTCGGCCCGTCCGGAGCCGGCCATATCCGCCTGACTTTTACGCTGGAAGATGAAGAGCTGGCGGAAGGTGCACGAAGGCTGGCTGCGGAGGTTGACAGTTGGTAAAGATAAGCTGTTACGGTGAGGCAAAAAATGGCGGGACTGCTGAAAAAATTCTGTGACAGTGACTACCGGCTGCCGGCAAGACGGGGGCGTTTTACTGTCGGTCTCCTGAAGCCGTGGGAAGTGCGGCATGTTGCCAGGCTGGAGGCGGAAAGTTTTCCCGAACCCCTGTCCCCGGCAGCATTGCTCCGCCTGTGGTTGCGGCCGGAAACCACTTATCTTGCCGTCAGGGACGGCGGGAAGCTGGCTGCTTATATCGGCTTTCAGGCCTGGGGGCCGCTGGCCCATACCATCAGCATGTGTGTGGCGAAAGAATACCGGCGGCAGGGGCTGGGGAGGCTTGTCCAGCTTGTCGCCAACAAAGTTGCCATGCAGCAGGGGTTGCGCTGTTTTTGCGGTGAAGTGCGCATTTCCAATACTCCCCAGCTGCAGCTGCTGAGAGCCATGGGATGGCGGGAAGCGGGCAGGTTTGCCACCTTTTTCGGCAACGGGGAAGATGCCGTTCTTGTCTATTACCTGCTGGAGAGTGACCGCGGTGACTGAGACAGGTTATGTACGGCCGGTGTGGGTTGAAGTAAACCTGGAATACCTGGCGTTTAATTTCCGGCAGGTCCGCCGTGTTACAGGCGACGGCGTCAAAGTGATGGCGGTAATCAAAGGGGCTGCCTACGGTGCAGGAATTGCGGGCATCATTGACACGCTGCTGGCGGAAGGTGCGGATATGCTGGGTGTGGGCATACTGGATGAGGCGCTGCTGGTGCGCTCACTGGGTGTCCGCACCCCCGTCCTTGTTTTTGGCTATACACCTTTTGCCTGCTCGGAGCTTTTGGTAAAAAATGAGATTACGCAGACAGTTTACTGCTACGAACAGGCCGCGGCATTGTCCGCTGCGGCCGCCGCCCTGGGCAGGGATGCCCGCGTGCACCTGGAAATAGACACGGGGATGGGGAGGCTCGGCTTTCTCCCAAATGACGCCGCATTCCGGGAAATAAAAGCTATTGCCGCCCTCCCGCAGCTGAAAATAGACGGTATTTATACGCACTGCCCGTATACCAATGAAAGGGAAGGCGCCGGCTGTGCTTTTACCGGAAGACAGTTTGCCGTGTTTACGCAGTTTGTCCGCCGCCTGGCGGAAGCGGGCATTATGATCCCGCTGCGGCATGCCGCAAACAGCCTTGGCATCGTGCACTACCCGGAAATGCACCTGGAGATGGTGCGCGCCGGCATTATTCTCTATGGTTCCTATCCCTCTTTTCAGCAGGTATTGCCGCAAAAAACGGTCATGGCGCTTAAAACCAGGATAGGTTCGGTGAAATATGTCCCGGCGGGCCACAACATCAGCTACGGCCATACCTTTACCGCT
>DUUE01000339.1 GCA_012841735.1 Bacillota bacterium
CCGCCGGGAATCAGGCCCAAGGCCAGCAGTTCCCCAAGAGGCAGGGTTCCCCCGGTTCGGGGCAGCTCCTTCTCAGGCGGTTTCGGGGGTTCTTCCGGTTCGGAGGGCTCTTCCGGCTCTGATCCATTAGTGTAACGCTCCAGTCGCTGAAGTCGCCTGTTTCAAAACCGCCGTTGACCACATATTCGACTGGCGACCCCGCCGCTGCAGCGCGAAGCGGGCCGCCCAGGCCTGCAGCCAGCAGCACGGAGAGAAATACAACCAGGCCGGTTAAAAGCGGCAACTTCTTGGAAAGGGTTTTGCTAAACAATGGAAACGTGGTAATTACATCTTTCATTTTGCCGCACCTCCAATTGATTAAGTAGTAAGTCATTCTGTTGACTATGAAAAATTCTATAGGCAAATATCCATCCAAGTAATTCCATCCGCTTGACGGGAAATTGTTGGGCAAGGTAGATACAATGAAAATACGGGCGCTCCTTGAGCGCCCGTGTGAACTAAAAAAATATTGCTTTTAATGGTCGGAGCGGCGGGATTTGAACCCGCGGCCTCTTGGTCCCGAACCAAGCGCGCTACCAAGCTGCGCTACGCCCCGCAGCATGCAGGTTGATTATAGCACAGAGACTTTCAAATAACAACCGCCTGCCGGAGTTTGTAACAATGCCGGACGATTAACAGCTGCCGCCGCAGGAGCGCACTTCCTGTAAAGGGGGCTCTTGCGGCAACAGCGGCCCATGGATAATTAGTCCGCGCCGCAGCCGGATGCATTATTCGAAAAGAGCGCCTCCGCTTTTTTCAGCAACTCTACGATGGGGTATTCTCGAGGGCATTTCTCCGTGCAGAGCAGGCATTCGCTGCAATCTTCAGGCCGATGTCCTTCCAGCCGGTAGAAGAAACGCGGCAGCCCCGGATCCACAAACATTAAGGCTTCGTTATAGAGCTCCATGATTCGCGGCGCATCAATTCCCTGGGGGCAGGGCATGCAGCAGTAGCAGGCGGGGCAGGGCACGCTCCGCCCTTTCTGGTAGGCTTCCCTTACCCGGGCCAGCAGCAGCTGATCTTTAACCTCCAGCATGCCCGCTTCAGCCTTTTCAGCCAGGGCCAGGTATTCTTTCGCCTGCTGCAAGGTGCTTATCTCGGCCAGGACACTGGCCACCTCGGGATGGTGCCAGCCCCACAGCAGCGCCCATTCGGCCAGGGTCCGCTGCGGCACGGCCTCCTCCAGCAGGGCCGCGGCCTCCTCCGGCGGCTCCTTCAGCAGCCGGCCGCCTTTGAAGGGATCTTCGGCGATCACGGGCAGGCCATGCTGGGCGGCCATCTGCAGGCCGCTCAGACCCGGGTGATGCCTGTAATCCATGTAGCTGTACTGGAAAACGGCAACAGCCCAGTGGTCATAGCCCTGGAGGACGCTGCGCAGGTATTGATGATCGTCATGAAAAACAAAGCCCAGCTCTTTGATCCGGCCTTCCCACATGGCCTGCTCGGCCCAGGCGATGGCGCCAAGCTCCTTCATCCTGGGCCAGATGTCCCGGTTCAATCCTTCCAACAGGCAAAAATCAGCCTGCTTAAGCCGGGCCTGCTGCATCTGCTCTTCCAGATGGCGGTCAAAGTCGCGCGGCGACCGGATGAGCAGGGAAGGGAGGCGGAGGGCGACTTTAACCTTCTCCCGGTAGCCGCCAGCCAGGGCCAGGCGAACCTGGGCATAAAAATCCTGCGGCCGCTTCACGTGGTAGGGATAGCCGAGATCCAGGTAATTGACGCCGCCGTCAATGGCATGGCGGATGACTTCACCAAGGTCGCCGATGCTTGAAGCGGGCCCATCCTCCCCAATGGCGGACAGGGGCATAACCATCAGGCTCAAGGCGGAGATATTCCATTCCGTCTTGCAAAACTGGCGGTATTTCATGGTAGGCACACTCCTTCGTTGCTGCAATGTCTCCGGCAAAACCAGGATCAGTTCCGGCCGGAAGCCGGAATATCCACGTAGCCAAGGAGATGTTTTAAGGACGGGGCGATCAACCAGGCCGTTCACCTTTCACCGCGCCGTCCCCCCGGCAAAATCAGCTTGCTTTCACCGTGGCATTCCCACGCGGCTTGACCAGGTGGCAGGCCACGAAGTGGCCGGGTGTTATCTCCAAGAGCGGAGGCACGCCATTGTCACAATCCTGGCAGTAGTAGTTGCACCGCTTGTCAAAGCGGCAGACGGGCGGTGGGTCAATGGGCGAGGCCAGCTCGCCGCGCAGCTTGATCCTCTCGCGGTTGGCCCCCACCGCGGGTATTAAAATGGCCGACAAAAGGGCCTGGGTGTACGGGTGCAGCGGGTTTTCAAAGAGCTCGTCGGCCGGCGCCTTCTCCACGATCTGCCCCAGGTACATGACGACGATGTCGTCGGAAAAGTGATTGACCACGGACAGGTCGTGCGTGATAAAGACATAGGTCAGGCCCAAATCGCGCTGCAGCTCCTTGAGCAGGTTCAGTATCTGCGCCTGTATGGAGACGTCCAGGGCGGAAACGGGTTCGTCGCAGACGATAAACTTGGGCTCCATCGCCAGCGCCCTGGCGATGCCGATGCGCTGCCGGCGCCCGCCGTCCAGCTCGTGGGGATAGGTGTTGATGAGCCGCTCGGCAAGGCCCACTTTATCCATCAGCTCGAGGACACGCTTTTCAATGGCAAACTTGTCCTTGGTGCGTATAATTTTGTTGTAAAGCAGGGGCTCGGCAATAATCTGCAGCAGCGTCTTCCTGGGGTTGAGGGAGGCATAGGGATCCTGGAAGATAATCTGCATCTCCTTGCGGAGCTTCTTCATCTCGGAGCGCTTGAGCCGGCAAATGTCCTGCCCCCGGTAGATAATCTCCCCGGAAGTGGGCTCAATGAGGCAGATCAGGCACCGGCCGGTGGTGGATTTTCCGCAGCCGGATTCGCCCACGATGCCAATTGTCTTGCCCTCCTCAATGTCGAAGGAGATGTCGTCAACCGCATGCACGACGCCCCTGGAGGTTTTGAAGTATTTAACCAGATTGCGTACCCGAACAAGCACTTCAGCCATTTCCGCCTCTCCCCCTCGCTCTTTCAATCTGGAAATTGGAGTCATCATAAGCGCTGCAATAAACAATGTGCGTATCGCTCACCTGGTGCTTGGTTGGCTGCGCCTCCCTGCAGGCATCGCTAACATAGCGGCAGCGGGGTGCAAAGGAGCAGTCCCGGGGCAGGTTCGTCGGGTCAGGCATCAGGCCGGGGATGGGCTGCAGCTGGTTTTTCCTGTTCCTGATATCGGGAAGGGAGTTGAACAGCCCCTCGGTATACGGATGCATGGTCCGGTCAAAAACATCTTCCAGGGTGCCGTATTCGACGATGCGTCCCGCGTACATGACCGCCACCAGGTCGCAAGTTTTGGCCACAACGCCAAGATCGTGCGTAATCATAACCAGAGCGGTCCCAAGCTCCCGTTTAAGCTCATCGATCATGTCCAGGACTTGGGCCTGTATGGTCACGTCCAGCGCCGTGGTCGGCTCATCGGCCAGCAGAAGCTTGGGGTTGCAGGCCAGGGCGATGGCTATTCCTACGCGCTGCTTCATGCCGCCGGAAAACTGGTGGGGATACTCCGTGGCGCGGTCGCCGGGTATGCCCACCATCTCCAGCATCTCCCTGGCGCGCCTGAAGGCCTGGGAATAAGAAAGCTTTTCATGGAGCATGACGCTTTCGGCAATCTGGTCGCCCACGGTGATCACCGGGTTCAGCGAGGTCATGGGATCCTGGAAGATCATGGAAACTTCTTTGCCGCGGATTTTTTCGAGCTGCCTTGAGGAAAGCTTGAGCATGTTATATCCGCACACATTGATTGTCCCGCCCTTGATTACGCCGGGAGGATCGGGAACCAAGTTCATAATCGCCAGGGCGGCGGTCGTTTTCCCGGCGCCGGTTTCCCCCACCAGGCCGATGGTTTTCCCCTTTTCCAGGGATAAGCTGATCCCGTTTACCGCTTCCACCGTCTCCTCCTGGAGGACATAGTGCACGACCAGGTCTTTTACCTCGAGTACCAGATCTTTGTAGCCCGGTGCTGCTTTATCTTTGATTTCACTGCCCATCATGCTCACCTCCTATTTCTTCAGCTTCGGATCGAGCGCATCGCGAAGGCCGTCACCGAGAATATTGAAGGCAAATACCGTGACCATGATGAAGAGGCCCGGGAAGTAGGTGAGATGCGGCGCTATCCTCATGTAGTTCCGCCCCTCGGAAACGAGAAGGCCCCACTCGGGATGAGGCACCGGAATGCCGAAACCGAGGAAGCTCAGGGAGGCGGCTTCAATAATGCCGGCGCCAATGCGCGAGGTAACGGTAACGATGATCGGGGAAAGGCCATTGGGAATAACCTGGGTGAAGATTATGCCCAGGTGGGACATCCCGATGGCGGTGGCCGCCTCGACAAATTCCTGGTTCCGGACCACGAGAACGGAGGACCTGGTGATCCTGATAAATTCAGGGATGGCGGTAACGCCCACTGCAAGGATCAGGTTGGGAAGGCTTTGCCCCAAAACGGTAACAATAACCATGCCCAGCAGAAGGGTGGGTATGGAAGCCAGAAAATCCGAAAAGCGCATGATCAGGTCATCAACAAGGCCGCCAAAATATCCCGCGATCGAGCCAAGGATCAACCCCACGATGAGGGAGATGGAAACACCGCCCAGGCCGATGAGGAGGGAATAGCGCGAGCCGTAGAGCGTTCTCAGGAAGAGATCCCTGCCCATGTCATCGGTGCCGAAGGGGTGCTTCAAGCTGGGCGGCTGCAGCCGGTTTTGCACGTTTATCGCCGTAACCTCTTCAAAGCTGATGAAGAGGATGGAGTAGAGGGTGATGGAGAGAATTATGACAATAATCGTAAAACCGGCGATGGCCCCCTTGTTGCTCTTCAGCCTGTGCCA
>DUUE01000179.1 GCA_012841735.1 Bacillota bacterium
CTCACTTATAAGCTTAAAAATTATTAATTAGTAGAGGAGGCAGGTTATATGGATAAGCGCCGGAAAGTGCCTGTGACTGAACAGGACAAAAAGAAATCTTATTATAAATACTACCTGGAACCAATGGTAGAACCTCCTGCGGAAAATATTCAAAAGGTGTTGGCAGGCCCCATTGATCCGGCCAAAGCCCTGCCGGTTCATGAAAGGAACCGTTTGTTTGAACCCGGTTATTTTGAAGAGGAAATTGGTTATTGTGTTATGCCGGATGGAACCGGTTATATCTCCAACCTTGTCAAAATGCCGGGTGTAACCGGTGAAATGTTTGACTGGTGGTTTGCATGGCACGGGCTTGATAATTTGCGCTATACCATTTGGGACAATGAAGATCATTACCGTGCCGAATCCATGCAGAAGGAGAAAGCAAAAGATCCTCTGCTCACTTACCAGGAGCGGTATTGGGATACAACCCATCTTGTCTATGAAGATGTGGGGATGGGACCGCAAAATATTGTAATTAACTTCAGAAACCCCGGGGATATGGGTTTTGACACCTCAAAAATCGGCACCGATGCCTGTTCCACTATTGTTTGTGCCAACGGTCAGGTCATCATGTGTCATTTCATCAGACCCATAGAAGGCGGTGTGGAGCTGCGCACACGTTTCTGGATGGGCTGGACCGTCAGAAACAGAAAAGCATATAAAGTACTCCCCGATGGGATGCGCATGCCGGAAGAACCATTGAGAGCACTTAACCTGCATAATATTAAAGAATTCACCAATCTGGCTGCTTTGCTGCCGAGAATCTTTCCTGAAGAAAAAGACAATTTCTAAAAGGGAGTGTTAATATGATTGACACAAAACATCGTATCATTTTTAATTCAGAAAATTGTGTAGGTTGTAAACTTTGTTACAAAGCCTGTTTTGTAGATGTTATCCGCTGGGACGAAGAAAAGAAACAACCTGTTTTTAAATATGTGGAAGACTGCGAACACTGTTTCTGGTGTGAAGCCCTTTGCAAAAAGAATTGTATTAAGGTTATCCCGGATTTCGAGAGCGAAAAACTCCTGCAGACATTTGATCGTTATCTCTAAAGGGGGAAGTGTAAATGGACATGTACGGACGTGAAAATCTAAATGCCGATATATTGATTATTGGCGGCGGGGTTGCCGGACTGACGGCGGCAATTTCAGTGAAAGAAATAAACCCGGATCTCGATATTCTCATCGTTGAAAAGCAGACAGCCGGGTATTCGGGCAAAGCATGCAGAGGCGGTGGCGTTCTCCAGTATTTTGATTTGCAAAAAATTACACCGGAACAGTTTGTGGAGTATCATGTGCATAATATTGGCTGTTACCTGGGCGATCAGGAACTGATGTACAAATATGTTTCCCTGAACAATCATATGCTGGATAAACTGGTTGAATGGGGTGCAAAACTGCCAAAACGTGCAGATGGCAGCTACGCGGTCATTCCAACCGGCCCAATGACTGCCATGATAGGTGTTGATCTGGATATTACAGTAAAACTCCGCAGGACGGCAGAAAAAATGGGCGTCAGGTTTATAGATAAAGTTGCCATTTCTGATTTGCTGACTGCAGACAATAAAGTTGCCGGCGCAACAGGGTACAGTATTTTAGACGGCACTTTTTATACCTTTAATGCAAAATCTGTTATTCTGGCAACCGGCAGTCAGAACTACCGCATCGGGTCGATGTGGGGCAGCGGCAGGGGTGACGGCATCGCCGCCGCATATCGTGCCGGCGCAGAAATGCGCAATCCTGAGTTTGGCAACTTCGCCCAACTGGTTAAAGTAAAAAGCCACAGGGAAGTTGTTTTTGGTGAAAACTTTATGTACAACCGGTTGGGAGAACATATTACGAAAAATTTCCGCTCCGGTCCGGAACCGGACATCAGCAGTACAGCAATCGCCGAGTGGTTTATACAGATGTCGTCGGCCAGAGGTCCTATTGTTTTAAAACCTGACGAAAGGCGCGGGGGCTCCATAGAAACAATCTGGGACCGCCCGTTTGGGCAGCCTTTCTGGAAATTAAATGAACAATGGGCAAATAAAGCCGACGGTGATGATTGGGAAGTATGCCCGCTGTTTATCGGTGAGCAATCCCCGGTTAAGGTCGGACATGACATGCAGACCACAATTCCCGGCCTGTACGCCATCGGCGACACAAGCTATTGCGGATCGGCGGCACCCGGTGCAGTTCCGGCACCTCCCGGACGCAATCGCGGCTCCGGCATTTTAAATGCAGTCTTTTCCGGTATCATGTGCGCACAAAGTGCGGCTGACAATGCAAACAATAACGCATTACCGCCTGTTGATGATAAACAGGTAGAGGAATGCATGACACGTGCATATGCACCCCTGCGGCGGGAGTCCGGCTGCAATGCAAAGGATGTTATCCGGTATGTCCAGAAAGCTGTAGGACCGATGGAACGGTCGGTTTATATGAGTGATCATCGTATCGCCACAGCTTTGAAATACGTTGAAAAAGCAAAAGAGCTGTCCGCATCTATGAAAGCCAACGACTTCCATGACCTGCTTGCCTGCCACGAAGCGGATGCCATGGTGCTTTCGGCTGAAATGCAGTTCCGGGCGTCAGCAATGCGGGAAGAATCAAGAGGTTGGTTCCTGCGGGAAGATTTCCCGGACATGGACAATAAAAACTGGCTGAAATGGATCATTGTCAAAAAAGAGGGCGATACGATGAAGTTTGACACCGAAGATGTGCCATATGAAAAATGGCCCGTCAAGCCGCCGCAAGTATAAGTTTTGGCACCTAACCAAACCAGGTTCTGCCGGAGACAGTTGGGGAACTGTAGATGTCCCCCAACTGTCTTTTATTTCACCAACCTCTTTTTACCCAAATGAATGAAAAATGCCGGCAGGGCTTTGCCGGCAAACCGGATTTTTAATGCAGTTTTTCTTCCCCCCGGATTAGATCCCGCATCAGGCATGAATACAGGCCACTTCGTGTGCGGGTCCCACCTTACGCAATGCAGGCACCACCCTGCTGCATTCCGGAGTGGCCAGAAAGCACCTGGGGTGAAATGTACACCCGGCAGGCGGGTTCAATGGACTGGGCACTTCCCCTTTCAGGATAATGCGTTCCCTGGCTCTCTCCACTTTGGCGTCGGGTATGGGGACGGCGGAAAGCAGTGCCCTGGTATAGGGATGCAGCGGGTTGCGGTATAATTCTTTGGCCTGCGTGATTTCCACCACCCGGCCGAGATACATTACCGCCACGCGGTCACTCAGGTGGCGCACCAGGGAAAGGTCATGGGAAATAAAAATATAACTTAATCCCCGGTAGCTTTGCTGCAGTTTTTTCAGCAGGTTGACAATCTGTGCCTGAATGGAAACATCCAGGGCGGAAACCGGCTCGTCACACACAACCATGGAGGGATTGCCGGCCAGGGCGCGGGCAACACTGAGCCGCTGGCGCTGGCCCCCGGAAAATTCGTGCGGGTAGCGGTCCGCCATGGCAGGGTCAAGACCGACCATCAGCAACAGATCTTCCACCCGCTCCCGGAATTCCTTTTTGCCGGAAACCAGGCGGTATGCTTTCAGCGGCTCCCCCACTATTTCACCCGCACTGAGGCGCGGGTTCAGGGAGCTTTGCGGATCCTGAAAAATAAGTGCCATTTTCCTGCGCAGGGGACGCAAGGCTTTTTCCGCGGCAAAAGTTATATCCGTCCCTTCGAAAACAATTTTCCCCGCCGTCGGCTGGTGCGAGCGTAAAATGCAGTGGCCGATGGTTGTTTTGCCACACCCGCTTTCACCCACAAGCCCCAGGGTTTCCCCGCGGTAGAGCCGCAGTGTGACTCCGTCCACCGCCTTGACTGTACCTACTGTTTTTCTGAAAAGCCCCCTAGTGACGGGAAAATATTTTTTCAGGTCGGTTATTGCCAGGACAGTTTCCTTATCCATTCACATTCACCCGGCTTTCGGCATGATTGTGCAAAAAGCAGCGCGTATAATGGCCCGGCCCCACGGGGGAAAGCGGCGGCCACGCTTTTTCTGCACAGCGTTTTGTCCTGTATTTGCATCGCGGCAGAAATGCACATGTGGGCGGCATATTAATCAGATTGGGCGGCAGGCCCAGAATGGGTTCCAGTTCTCTCCCTTCCTCCTCGTCCAGCCTGGGTATACACTTTAACAAATTAATTGTATAGGGATGCTGCGGCCGTTCAAAAATATCTTCCACTTTCCCCTCTTCCACAACGCGGCCGGCATACATCACATAAATTCTGTGGGCATAACGGGCCACAATCCCCAGGTTATGGGTAATCAGCACCAGGGATGACTGAAATTCTTTCACCATGTCGTTCAGCAGTTCCAAAAGCTGTGCCTGGGTGGTAACATCCAGGGCGGTCGTCGGCTCATCGGCAATCACCAGCCGCGGATTGCAGGACATGGCCATTACTATCATCATCCGCTGGCGCATGCCGCCGGAAAACTGGTGGGGATAATCGTCATAGCGGTTTTTGGCATCCGGGATGCCCACCAGGTTCATCAGGTGGAAAGTTCTTTCCCTGGCTTCCCTGTCATTCATTTTCAGATGCCAGCGCAGCATTTCGCTGACCTGTTCTCCCACTGTAAGCACAGGATTGAGTGTTGTCATCGGCTCCTGGAAGATCATGGAGATTTTTGCTCCCCGCACGGCGCGCATTTCTGGCGAGTTCCTGGCATATTCCAGCAGGTTTTTTCCCTCAAAAAGGACTTTCCCACCTATAATTTTCCCCGGCGGGTTAATCAGGGACATGACGGAAAGCCAGCTCACAGATTTCCCGCAGCCGGACTCCCCCACCACCCCCACGATTTCCTGTTCGTTCACGGTAAAGGAAACGCCGTCCACCGCCTTTACCAGGCCGGCGTCTGTCTGAAAATATGTCTTTAAATCTTCTACCCGCAGTAATGCCATCTCATTTTTCCTCCCACCACCGCTATAGTAGTCCGCGCAGCCTGGGGTCGACGGCGTCACGCAGCCCGTCCCCCACCATGTTAAAAGCAAATCCCGTCAGCATAATGGCCAAACCGGGGGCAATGGACAGCACCGGGTTGCGCATCATATACTGGTATGCGTCACTGACCATGGCCCCCCAGGCAGCGCCTGGTGGTTCTATCCCAATCCCGAGAAAACTCAGCCCCGCTTCGGCCAGAATTGCCGCACCAAGCTGCATTGTTACCAGGACCATAATCGGCGGAAAGACGTTGGGCAAAATATGCCTTAACATGATATAGAGGTTGCCAAAACCCATCAGCCGGGCAGCCAGGACATAATCATTCTCCCGCACACTGAGCGTCAGGCCGCAGGCAACACGGGCATATGTGGGGATCAGGGACACGGTTAAGGCGATAATGACATTGACAATGCTGCCGCCCAGGATGGCTGCTATTACCAGCGCCAGCAGAATATTGGGGAAGCACATCAGTGCATCCATCAGGCGCATAATCAAAGGGTTGGCGGCACCGCGGGAAAAGCCTGCGGCAATCCCCAGTGAGATACCGATCACAGCCCCTGCCAAAACGGAAATAAAACCGACTAAAAGGGCCGTCCGTGCACCGTAAATCAGCCTGCTCAACTGGTCCCTGCCCAGTAGATCTGTTCCGAGCAGGTGCCTGGCGCCTGGCTGCTCCAAAGGATCACCGACGCCCGGTTTATATGGATCATACGGTGCAAGCCAGGGAGCAAAGATGGCCGTCAGGAAAACACAAAGCAAAATCAGGCAGCCAACAACGACCATACCCCGTCCGAAAAAAACACGCCGGAAACGCTTCCATTCACTGATGCGGGGCGGGGCTTCCTCAAAGCCTGTGACACTGGCTACTTCCCCTGTGACTGCAGGTCCAACTGACATTTTGCTCCCTCCTTTTAATTAAAGCGAATTCTCGGATCCAGCCACCCGTAGAATAAATCAATGACCAGGTTAATCAGCAGTACCAGCACGGCAATCACCAGCGTCAGAGCCTGGACAACCACATAGTCCTGGGAAAATATGCTGGAAACCATAAGCCTGCCCACACCGGGGATGGCAAAAACTGTCTCCACCAGGACCGAACCGCCTATCATCACACGGAATCCCACCCCGATCAGTGTGATGATGGGAATAAGACTGTTTTTCAGGGCATGTTTGAAAATAATTACCGGTTCGCTCAAGCCTTTGGCCCAGGCTGTCCGGATATAATCCTGCGGCAGCACTTCCAGCATGCTGGAACGCATCTGGCGGGCGGTGGAAGCCACACCGAAAGCCGACATGCAAATCACAGGCAGTACGATTTGCCTCGCGCTCTGGACAAAGTCTTTCAACGGCGGGGTAAAACCGGAGACGGGCAGCCAGCCAAGTTTCTGGGCAAAGATGTAAATAAGGATAACCCCCAGCCAGAAGACCGGGATTGTCACACCAATATAAGTCAGCGGCGTGATAATTTTGTCCGGCCAGGTACCCCGGCGCACGGCGGCAAAAAGGCCGATCAAAATACCTGCCGTTGTACTGATAACCATGGAAATAAAGCCTAAATAAAGGGTAATGGGGAATCGTTCCTTCATCAATGTGCCCACATCTTCCCGGTAAAAGATTGATGTGCCCAACTCCAGCCGCAGGGCACCCGCCACCCAGTTGGCATACTGGACCCAAATCGGTTTGTCAAGTCCAAATTCTCTCCGCAACTCCTCCAGTGCCTCTTCAGACATGTCGTACATTTCCGCACGCTGGCCCATGTAAATCAGCACCGGGTCACCGGGGAGAAGGCGCATCATAAAAAAAACAATCAGTGTAATCAGGATGAGTGTCAATAATGCCTGCACCAACCGCCGGCCGACATACTTGGTCATTTGCAAACACCCCTATCTGCCGTGAATGTAGCTATCATTACCCGTCCTCTGCAGGCAGCTCACCCAAACGGGTGGCTGCCTGCAGAATGGTATTAATACGTTTCCATCCAGTCCTCATACGCATTCCAGATAACTGCATGCGCTTTAATATAATTGCTGTGGACATAAGGCGCCATCACACATGCCTGACGGGAGCGATAAAGGGGCACAAACATGGCATCTTCTCCGGCCTGTACCACTGCCTGTTTGATCAGGTCAATAAACTCATCATGAGTTTCAGCCTTAATAGCTCTTCTGACCAGATCCAGGTATGCTTCCGACTTGTAAATGTCCCCCGTTTTAAAAGTACTGGGGTCATGTCCGTAATGCACAAAAAGGTCACTGGCATCAGGGTTAATACCTGACTGGCCAACCAGAAGTTCATCCCAGCCCATGCCAAAAGCTGCGGTAAAATAACGTCCCATATCGGCTATATCAACATTTGCTTTAATTCCCACATCATTTAAATACCCCTGGAGAGCGGTTGCCGGATCACGCAAAATTTTATTGTCGGAGCACAGAATGGTTGTTTCGAAACCGTCCGGATAGCCCGCTTCCGCCAGCAGGGCTTTTGCTTTTTCCGGATCATAAGGCCTGGGGTTATATCCGGGCACATATCCGGGCCAGTCACTGGCGGCCAGTTGATGCAGGGGTTCATATTCACCCAGCCCAATAATATTGGCCAGGGCTTCACGGTCGATGGCATATTCCAGTGCCTCACGCAGCCTGAGATCGTTCCACTTGGAGTTTTTATCCTTTACGCTGGGGAAAAGCCCGATCAGCATTCCCGGGCCCCAGTTAACCTTGAATCCTGCCGCTTCCAGTTCCTTGACATGCTCCACGTTATTCACTTCCAGCCAGATATCCGCTTCACCGGCCAGAAGCGATGCTTTCGCCGTCATGTTGTCCGGCATATAGC
>DUUE01000455.1 GCA_012841735.1 Bacillota bacterium
AATAGAACATATAATCTTTTCGCATAATGAGAGGATATCCCGGCCTGATTGTCGAAGTAGCCAAGTAATTGTGGCAAGGTATGGGGGTTTTTAGAATGAAGCTGCACCAGCTTGAATATTTCCTCGCTGTAGAAAAATACCGTTCTTTTTCACAGGCGGCAATGGAAATCAATATTTCTCAATCAACACTATCCCAGCAAATTGCTTCCCTGGAAGATGAGCTGGGGGTCTTTCTATTTGTCAGGCATAAACGGCGGATTTACCTGTCACGCCCCGGCCAGGAGTTTCTGGTTTATGCCAGAAATATTATGGCTGAAGTAGATAAAGCCAAACAGTCGATGCAACAGTATGTCACCCTGGACAAAGGCTTCCTGCGCCTGGGAATAGTCCCCTCTTTCATGTATTTAAAGTTTGAAAACCTGGTCAAAAAGTTTATTGACGAACACAGTAACATTGAGGTAAGGCTGCATGTGAACACGGCGGATAATCTGCTTGCTGAAATCCGCGGCCGCAAAGTTCACCTGGCCTTTGTCAGCTCTCCTTATCCCAAAGAATTTGATGTCAGTTTTTATCCCATTATGGACGAGCAGCTTGTCGCCCTGCTGCCTGCCGGGCACCCGCTTGCCGTGAAAAAAAATCTGGCCTTTATCGATCTGAAAGGCCAGAATTTGCTGCGTCTCAAATTTAACAATACCGTAGACAAAATTATAGATGATGCTTTAAAACAAAACGGAACAGAACCATGCACTATGCTGGAAAGTGATAATGTGGATTTAATCCGCCGCTGTGTCGCCCAGGGCCTTGGTCTTTCCCTGCTGGGGGACAAACTGGCCGAGGTCCTGCTCACGCCGGGAACAAAGATAGTCCCGCTGCAGAAACGAATTACCGTCAAAAGCGGCCTGGCAGTCCCCACCGGCCTTGCCGGAAAAGGCACACTGCCCAAGGTGACCAAACTTTTCCGGGACTTTGTCTTAAAAGAAATTACTTCCTAACTGTGTCTGCAACCGGCACAGTCTGCGGCCGGCTCATCCAGCTCCAACCCGGCACGACACAGGAAAACGGGCCGGCACTGCCTCCCGCCGCAATAATGAGCAACTGTTGCGGGTCTGTGATGACGGCGAAAGGTGCGTCTGCAGGGTAGCCGGCCTTTTGCAGGCTTTCAGGGGAGATAAGCGCATTCTCCACCAAATATTCCCGCATCATATCCTTCGTCCAGCCGGCGGCATTAAGGACTTCCCTGTGTTCACGGCCGATGGCAACAAGGTACGGCAAACCCGCCCTGCCTCCGAAAGTGCCCACCGTGGCCATGGTGGCGGCAATGGCATACAGAATGGCTTCCGCCCTGGCCGTAACAATGCTGACCAGCCGGGGGCCTTCCCCGCCCAGCAGTGTTACCGCGCTTTCTTCTTTCTGCAGGCCCCTTTCCACGTGCAAGGGCGTCCACAGGGAATTTTCCTCATCTTCGGCAATACAATAGGTGAATTTGCCGCCGTGGCCGAAACAGGCCCGGTCCACGTCGGGCGGCCTTGCCTTGCAGATATTCCGGATTACCAGCCGGAGCGCCCGGCCGATGGTGGCGTTGGCCCTGTATCCCGCGCCGAAGACATTACCCTGGCTGTTCATCCCGATGGCATGCCTGACGGGGCCGTTGACAATAATCAGGGGGGCACAGCCTTTTGTACTGACGGCGATCCCCCAGGGCGTAAACTCTTCCCGCAAAAAGGCTTTGACTGCGGCAATGACTACAGGCCCGTATGCAGGCAGGCAGCCGGCCATCACGGCATTTATGGCCACTTCCCTGACTCTGACCCGGGCCCCGCTGGGCTGTATCGTTCCCAGCACATGTTCTTCCGGATAGCCCATGGCGGCGACCATGCTGCTTATTTTTTCCGCCGTGGGCGGAACCACCGGCAGCCCGTCCGTCACACCCGCCGCATAATACTGCTCAATCAAATCGGTCAGGGGAACTCCCTCCTTTTCCTTTCATACAACAAAGGTGCTTTGCCTTGAAAGCACCTTGTTTTATTTTAGACCATGTTACTTCCGGCAGGGCGCCGCATTCTGCCTGCAGGGCAGAGCCTGCCGGTCTCCTTGCGCCTGCTTGTCAGGAGCATTTAGAGACTGATTTTACGCATTTGCGCTTTGCAGAATTTTTCCGCCACAGAGCCGTCGCAGACTGCAGACAAACGCCCTGCGCCGCCGCCGGCGGCAACTATCCGGATATAGTCGGGGCTCTTTAAGAGAGGAATAAACTCGTCGTCCTTTTTCCCCTCATACCAGTCCTTGCCTGCGCGCCTGAAATCGCCAACGCTGCGGCCCATATGCTCAAAGAGGAAATTCCGTATCTGTTCCTTGGTCCAGCCTTCCGCGGCCAGCACCGACCGGTGCTCGGGCCCCAGCAGCACAACAATATCCCCGTCCTTGTGACCGGGACCCACATTGGTCAGCGGAGACGCCATATCGGCGATGGAAAGCAGAATGCCTCTGCCGTCGGAATGGAAATCGATCACCATTTTGGGTGCATCCAGGGCAATAACGGTTACAGTGCTGTCTTCCGGGGCGAAACCGTAATCTGTATGCATGGGGCTCCAGGGGCTG
>DUUE01000300.1 GCA_012841735.1 Bacillota bacterium
AAAAGTCAGGTGCTCTACCGACTGAGCTAATGGCTCCGGTAAAAGGTGGGTTTATTCACCTGTTGAATGCTTGGCTGGGGCGGCAGGACTCGAACCTACGCATGCGGGAGTCAAAGTCCCGTGCCTTACCGACTTGGATACGCCCCAGTAAATGGTGGAGAGGACTGGATTCGAACCAGTGAAGTCTGAGACAACAGATTTACAGTCTGCCCCCTTTGGCCAGCTTGGGTACCTCTCCACATAAACTAATTTTTGGAGCCGGCGATGGGACTCGAACCCGCAACCTGCTGATTACAAATCAGCTGCTCTGCCAATTGAGCTACGCCGGCATCGCTTTCAGCGACAATCATTAGTCTAGCATATTTAGCTGAACAAGTCAACACCCTATACCGCTCAATTCTCATGTATGTTTTACCACCAAAGTGTACAAACCAATGAAGAAGATATCTGCAAGGAGGATGCAGTAAGGAGGATGCAGTCTGCATGAATGAGAGTGAATTTACACAGATCCTGCATGAGCTTGAACGGGTGGAAAAAGAATTGGGCCAGGTGGGCAACAACCAGGAAAAACGGCAGCAGTGCTATGAAAAGCTGCTGGCCATGAGGCGACGGATGGACCGCTACGTGGAATGCTGGCTGCATTTCGAGGAAAAGATTAATGAGATGCAGGAAAAATACAACTTTTTGCTGCCTGATGAGATGCCGGACAATTTTCTTTCAGCTTTTGGTAACGTCTTCCCGGGAGCAGACATGGAAGAGCCGGAAACGGATCCGGACAAAAGGGGCGTAAAACCTTTGCTGTTTACAGACAGTAATGAAGCTTGTATCCGTTCTTTCCGGCGCGGCCTCGGTTTCCTGGAACTGGCCATGATGGATGAGGCGATTACCGAATTCCGGGAGGTTATCAATCAGGAACCTGATCTGCTTTTGGCGCATCTCTGCCTGGGGGTGGCATATGCGGAGCGGGGCATGGCCGATGACGCCATGCGGGAATTGCGTCTCGTCCAGGCCCTGACCGACGACCCGCAGACACAGGCCATTGTTCATAACGCCATGGGCAATATCTATGCCGACAGGGAAGAGTATGAGCATGCTTTCAGGGAATTCACCAGGGTGCTGGAACTGGATCCGGATTTTGCGGTGGCCCGCTTTAACCTGGGCGCTGTCTGCTATAATTTAAAACTTTATGAACAGAGTGCGGAAGCTTTTGAAAGTATTAAGGAAATCTTCCCGCGGGACTGGGAGGTATATTTCTATTTAGGGAAAACATACCGCAAACTAAACAATGATGAAGAAGCGCTGATTAATTTTCTGAAAGCGGCATACCTGGCGCCGCAGGAACCTTATGTTGCTTTTGAACTGGGCCTGCTGTACGAAAAACTGGGTGAAACCCGCCGGGCGCTGGAGTGTTATTACCGCGCGCGCCGGCTGTATCAGGAGCTGGAAGAGCAGGAGGAAAAATGAACGGCAGGCTAGTGCAGGAAATAGCGGGCTGATGCAGAAATTTACTTACGGGAAGGAGGAACGGCAGTGAGCACAATCAGGAATCCGGCACTGGCTCCGGAAGGGCGGTTGAAAATAGACTGGGCAAGGGAGCATATGCCTGTTTTAAACAGTGCGGCAAAAGAATACGGTGCGCAAAAACCTTTCCGGGGGCTGCGGGTGGCGATCTGCCTGCACCTGGAGGCAAAAACTGCTTATATGGCCAAAGTCATCAGGGACAGCGGCGCAGAAGTAACCATCACCGGCAGCAACCCATTGTCGACACAGGATGATGTGGCCGCCGCCCTGGCAGAGGACGGCATAACTGTTCATGCCTGGCACGGTGCCACGGCAGAGGAATATAACGACCATTTACATAAAACGCTGCAAAGTGAACCGCATTTGCTGATTGATGACGGCGGAGACCTGGTAACCATGCTGCATACTTCCTACCGGGAGCTTTTACCACAGGTCCGCGGCGGCGCGGAGGAAACCACGACAGGTCTTATCCGCCTGCGGGCCATGGCGGCGGAAGGCGCCCTGAAAATCCCCATGATGGCCGTTAATGATGCTTACTGCAAGTATCTTTTTGACAACCGTTACGGCACGGGGCAATCCGCCTGGGATGGTATTATGCGGGCCACCAACCTGGTGGTGGCCGGAAAAACGGTCGTGGTGGCCGGTTACGGCTGGTGCGGCAAGGGCGTTGCCCTGCGGGCGCGCGGCCTGGGGGCCCGGGTAATTGTCTGCGAGGTGGACCCGATCAAGGCGGTGGAAGCCTTTATGGACGGACACCAGGTTATGCCCATGACAGAGGCGGCCCGCCTGGGAGATATTTTTATTACAGTAACAGGCTGCCGCGGCGCCATCAACGGTGATCATTTCCCGCTTATGAAAAACGGAGCAATTTTATGCAACGCCGGGCACTTTGACATTGAAATTGACAAAAAGGCGCTGGAAGCGCTGGGCGGGGCCGGACGTACTGTCCGCCGTAATGTCAAGGCATATACGATCGATGGGAAAAAAATTTACCTGCTGGCGGAAGGCCGCCTGGTCAACCTGGCGGCAGCCGACGGCCACCCGGCGGAAATTATGGATTTAAGTTTTGCCCTGCAGGTGGAGGCGCTTTACTATTTGCACCGCAATTACGGGAAACTTGCTCCTGCGGTGCTGCCGCTGCCGCGGGAGGTTGACGAGAAAGTGGCACGACGGAAACTGGCAGCCGAAGGCATAGCCATCGACAGCCTTTCACCCGTGCAGGAGAATTACCTGGAAAGCTGGAAACCGGAGGGAACTGAATGAGTATTGCTGTAGCCATAATCGGCGGGACAGGTGTCTATGACCCGAAGATTTTAAGTGCCGTGGAAAAGCTGGAAGTGACCACCCGCTACGGGACAGCCCTGCTGACGAAAGGCATTTATGCCGGCAAAGAAGTTGTTTTTCTGGC
>DUUE01000036.1 GCA_012841735.1 Bacillota bacterium
GGCCCGGACAGCCGCCAGCACCTGCTGAAAAGCCGGCCCTGGCGAAAAACCGAGCGCCTCCAGGTCATGGCCCGTAATCTCGCTCTTTGCCGGCCGGATTTTTTCCCAGTAAATAACAATATGATGCCAGACACGGCCGTGTTTATGCTCCGCCAGCAGTAAAAGCAATACTTCCACCGGCAGCCCGGACAGCAGCCTGTCCAGTTCACTGGGCAAAAGCGTCTCCGACTCCGCCAGGCGCTCCCTCAGGCCGGGCATCTCCTTCAGTGCCGGCAACACCCGCTGCCTTAAATCTTTTGGCAGGAGCAGGCGGCGCAGGAAGTGACGCGCTTCCTGAAACGGCATCTCCAGCAACAGGGCGGCCAAAAAGAGGGCTCCCGCCGCAAAATCGGTGTCCGGCCAGGTTTTGCGTGCCCAGGCAATAATTTCCCTTACTGCAAACAGCCTGGCGCGCAGTTTTTCGCCGTACGGCACGCCGGGGAAAAGCCGGGCACCCACGCCCAGTTCAAAGAGGCGCACCAGCATCTGTGCCGCCTTTTCTTCGGCAAAAATCAGTTCCAATTCATGCAGCAGGCGTTCCCTGCCCACTTTCTCCATCACCCCGGCCTGGACGGCACTTTGCAGCAGGGACCGGGTGCTTTCCTCCAGGCGGAAGCCGAAACGCTGCTCAAAGCGCACCGCCCTGAGAATCCGCAGCGGGTCTTCAATAAAACTTAAATTATACAGCACGCGGATAATGCCGCGGGAAAGATCGGCAATACCGCCGAAGAAATCCGTCAGCCGCCCGAAACGGGGCACATTAAGACTGACTGCCAGCGTATTGATGGTAAAATCACGCCGGAACAGGTCATTTTTCAGGCCGGCGGCCTCCACTTCCGGCAGGGCGGCAGGACGGGCATAAAACTCCTGCCGTGCAGTGACAAGGTCAATCACGCTGCCGTCAGTGAGGGTCAGGGCGGCGGTGCCAAACTGTTCATGGGTTACCAGCCGTCCGCCCAAAAGGCGCTGCAGTTTTTCCGCAAAAGGTATGGCCTGCGGTTCCACCACCAGGTCCAGGTCATGCACGGCCAGCCCCAGCAGCAGGTCGCGGACAAAACCGCCCACAACATAAACTTTTACCTCTTCCCTGTCCGCCGTCTGGCCGATTAAAAGCAGCCTGCCCATGATTTTCTGCGGCAGGCGTGTTTTCAGAAGCGGCGTCAGGTCATCCCCCGCCTGCGGCAGTTCCGCGAAATCCCCGGGCGGGCTCTCCTCCTCGCCTTCCAGGAGACGCAGGACATCCGTCCTGGTGACAATTCCCGCCAGGCTGCCGTTCTCCATTACCGGCAGCCGTCCGATCTCACGGGTTGTCATCAGTCGCCGCACCTCCCTGAGAGAAGTATCGGGGGACACGGTAACCGGATTCCTGCTCATAAAACCTTTCACCGGGGCATGCCCCAGGTCATGGTGCAGTGCCTTGTCCAGGTCGCGCCGCGAAATAATGCCGGCCAGGTGGCCGCCGGCCAGCACGGGAAAGCCGCTGTGGCCGTAGCGCAGCATCAATTCGTGCGCCTCCGCCACAGTTGTGTCCACACTCACTGTCCGGACGGGCGCCGACATTACCGTCCCCACCGTCCGGGCAGGCGGGATGACACGATAGAGCGCCAGCAGCAGTTTTTCCCGCACGCTTTCCGCACTTTCCCCACGGACGGTGGCGGAAGCTGCGCTGCGGTGCCCCCTGCCTCCCAGCTCCGACAAAACTTCCGTCAGGTCTACCGTCCGCACACGGCTGCGTCCCGTTACCCAGACACGATCGGCCATGGCCGCCACGGTAAAAAAAAGATCCACATCTTCAATTTCCAGCAGTTTTTGCGTCAGGGCGGCCAGACCGCCCACATACTCCCCATTGGCAACGGTGGCAAGCCCCACGCGCACGCCGCGGATTTCACGGTAATCGGTGGCGGCCAGCAGCCTGTCCAGCAGATCACGCTGTGCACCTGTCAGGGGCTGGTGCAGGAAAGTCCGGAGCACCTGCAAATTGACGCCCAGCTCCCACAGGCGACAGGCCGCCCTGACATCGCGCAGGGTTGTCTGCTCATAAGTAAGGCAGCCCGTGTCTTCAAAAATGCCGAGCACAAAAAGGGTGGCCTCAAAGGGAGTGATTTTAATGCGGCCTTCCAGCAGTTTCTCCACCAGGATGGTGGTGGTGGCACCCACTTTTTCAGCCACCAGAAAGGTCGCCGGCAGGTCGTCGCCGCTGGCGGGATGATGATCAAAAAGGTGTATTTCCGCCACCCTGTCCAGGCAGGGGCGGAAAAGCGGCAGCCGCCTGCGCTGCCTGGTGTCCGTCACTATCAGCCGCGTGAGGGAGGAAAGATCTGTTTCCTGGACAGTTTTTAGTGGCAGCTGATCTTTATACAGTGCCACAAATTCCCTCACATTGGGGTTCAGGTCTGCGGGGCTGACAGTTGTTGCCTGCGGGTAAAGCTTCCCGGCCGCCACCATGGACGCCAGGGCGTCAAAATCCGCCTTTTGGTGTGTAGTGATCACCTGCATAACTGTCCCCCCGTTTTCAATCTTTTCCCATTATACCATATCTCACCGCAGACAGGAATAAGCCGGCAGGCGGAAAAACCGGAAGGTGCAAACCTTCCGGTTCCTGTTATTGCATCAGATTTTCCGCATATTGCAGGAGCTTGCGTGCCATGGCCGACATATTGCGGGCGGCAGCGGACAGCTGTTTTGCCGCCTGCGCCTGGTCGGCCGAAATGCCGGCAATGCCGGCTATTTCCACTCCCAGGTTTTCTTTGGCCTTGTTCAGTGCCCCGAGGATTTCTTCAATCTCCGCCAGAAAACGTGAGCTGCTTTCCGCCAGGCGCCGGATTTCGCCGGCCACCACGGCAAAACCTTTCCCGGCCGCGCCCGCCCGCGCCGCTTCGATGGAGGCATTAAGACCGAGCAGGCTGGATTGGGAAGTCACACTGCGGATCGTGCGCAAAAGCCCGTTGGTTTCCCTGACACTTGATTCCAGTTTTTTGTCCAGCTCGCTCAACTGTTGCCCGATTGATGCCAGGGTGGCAGACTGTGCCGCCAGTTCTTCCGTCGTGGCACTCATTTGTTCTGTGGCGGATGTCAGTTGGTTGGCCATGGAAAACAGGGCGTCCTGCCGCTCCAGGCTGGAGATGACAGAGACAGAGCCCAAAAGTGTCCCGTCCGCATCATACACAGGGTAGCCGATGCCAATATACGGAAAACCAAACACTTCCGGTCCCACCTGGCGCACCACTTTCTCACCGGAAGATATGACGGTCGCGGCAACGCTGCCCGGGGCTATTTTTGTGCCCGGTTCCATCATTTCACCGATTTTTTTTCCGGTGCAGCAAAAGCGGATTTTTTCCGTGTCCGCCACCATCACCGCCACGTCATCCATGACCAGTTCCCGCAAATGCGGCGCAACCTCAATAAAACTGTCGAGCAAAGTCCTCCCGTTCTCTCCCACCCCAAAAACCTCCAGACACTTGAATTTACAAAAATAATTCAATATGTCTCCGCCATTTTCCTGTTTATTGTGAGAATTTTGCCAACAGTGTCACATTATCCCTGCACCGCTCTTGCGGCTTCCCGGCTGCGCCGCTGCCGCAGCAGGTCGATAAAAGCTTCCAGGCGCGTAATGAAACCCGCCTCCCCCGACTGTTCATCCAGGGGAATGGAAAGATAAGGAATCCCCTCCCGGCGGCTAACTTCCGGCAGAATACTCTGGGCAACTATTTCTGGCGTACAGGTAAAGGGCAGGATATGGATGACACCGTCAAACCCTTCCCGGGCAAAAAGGACAGTTTCTCCCAGCGACTCCCGTCCGTGCCCGCCCACAAAATGCGCAAGATAAGGGGCGGCCGCTTTTTTTACCGGCTGCCCGCCCGGCAGGTAAAAAGAACTCAAAAAAACATGCTCTTTGATCCAGTCGGACAGGTAGACAGCCCGTTTTACCTCCACCCCCATCTCCCCCAGCAATTTTTCCACCTGCAGGTTGGCATAGGGCTCCAGCAGCATATAAACCTCCCCCACCAGGCCGACACGAAGCACATCTCTGTCCGGATCTTGGGGGACTTCTGCCAGCAAAGCCAACGCCTCCCGCAGGTTTTTTTGCACCTCCCCGGGCGTCCGTGCCGCCTGCAGCAGGGACAGCCCTGCTTTATAAGCTTTGCTTGTGGCTCCCTGTTCCGCCTCCCGTGCCCTGACCGCGAGGCTCTCCGCATGAAGGCAGTCAAGAGCCTTTGTTTTGCGCCAGAAAGTATGCAGCGCCTGCAGGCCCTGCGCGATGCTGCAATTGCCGCAGAGCGCCCTGACCTTGTCCAGCGCCTGCTGCCACTGCCCCTGGGGCGGCTCCACCACAATCATTTCAAAATCATAACCCAGGTCAAGAAGTATTTCCCGCTGCACCACCCCGTAATAGCCAAAACGGCAGGGACCGGTGCCGCCGGCCATGACAATGGTATTGGCCCCGGCTTCCAAGGCCTCAATAAAATTGCCCAGGCTGATTTTCAGCGGGAAACAGGCAAATTCGGGCGCATGCAGGACCCCCAGGTTGATTGTTTTCTTGGTAATGGGCGGCGGCGGTACAACCTCCAGCCCCAGGCCGGCCAGCAGGCCTTCAAGGGCCAGGGAAAAAGTGCCCAGGTGCGGATAAGTGACTTTTCTCATCTTGCTTCCCTCCGGCGGAGCATATCGACAAAAGCTTCCAGGCGCGTCACCAGGCCCGCTTCTCCCGTATGTTCGTCCAGGGTCAGAAGCAGTACGGGGATGGTGGAATACCGCCTGTAATAGCGTGCCAGCATCTCGCAGATCAGTGAATCCGGCCCGCAGCCGAAAGCCCCCACCAGCACCACGCCCCGGACACTTTTTTCCTGCAGGAGAAAGCAGCCTGCACCCAGCAGTTCATGGCCGAAACTCCAGAAACTTTCCTTTTGCAGCCGCTTGCTGCCGCTCTTAACCGCTTCTTTGGGCAGCATATCCGCCGTAATAACATCCACTTCCAGCTCCCGCAGCCTGGCCAGCAAATTGTGGCTGGAATACCTGTCGTTGACATTATATACATGCCCCAGCACGGCCACGCGGATTTTTCCCGTCCCGTGGGCCGGCCCGCTGCCCTGCAGCGCCTCCTGCGGCGTGCAGCCCGACTGCAGCAGCGACTGATAGCCGGCATGCGCTTTTGCGGCGGCGGCAAGGGCACGGTCAATCACCCACGGCCGCCTGTCAAAACGCGCCGCCAGCCTGCGGAGCTCCCTCCCGGTCCGGGCCGGTTTTCTGGCAATATTGATTTCCGCCGTCAGTATTTCCGGCAGGCCGGGCACCGAGCTGCGGACAATTTCCGGCAGGCCGAGAAACTTGGGGCAATGATACTTTTTCGCTTCCACTGACACTATGCGGGGGATAAAAAGCATGTCCACACCTTGATCGCGCAGGTCCGCCACATGCCCGAGAAACAATTTTACCGGCAGGCAGGCTTCTTCCACCGCCAGCCGCACCCCCTGGTCCAGGATGCTTTTGGAAGTTTCCGCCGAGAGGACAGTTTCCGCCCCCAGTGTCCGGAAAAAAGCTTCCCAGGCGGGATAATACTGGTAATAGAGCAAAGCACGGGGGATACCCACTGTTACAGCCATAATACACCTCCAGCCATAAGCGGTCAGTTGCTTTTCCTTTCTCCCTCTTCCCCTTCCCCGCCGCCGCCCACCCGGTCCCTGTCCTGCGGGTTCAATACCCGGGGACGCCTGCCCTCCACGGGCAAAGGCTGCCGGATCAGCACGCTGAAAAGGCCCGGCAAATCGGGAGGAAAGAGAGGCCAGAGATACGGCACGCCAAACGACTTGTTGGTGGCAAGGCGGATAAAGACAAGGGCCAGGCCGCCGAGAAAGCCCGGCAGCCGGAACAAACCGGTGGCCAGCAGCATAAAAAGATGGACAAGCCTGTTAGCCTGGCTTAACTCCCAGCTTGGGGTGGCAAACATGCCCACCGCCACCAGACCGCCGTAAAGCAGCACTTCCGGGGTAAAAATACCCACATCAATGGCTATCTGGCCGATCAGCAGGGCGGCTATCAGGCTCAGTGCCGTGGCCAGGGGACCCGGCGTATGGATCCCGGCAAGCCTGATTAAATCAATGCCAAAATGGACAATAATAAACTGGATAAAGAGCGGTATGTTGCCCACGTCTTTCGGACCGATAAAGCGCAGGCTCTGCGGCAAAAAAGACGGCTCCAGCGAGACCAAAAGATAAAGCGGTGCCAGAAATACTGACATAAAAACGGCAAAAAAACGTATCCAGCGCACATAAATCCCGGTAAGGATATTTTGCCGGTATTCTTCGGCGTGCTGCAGGTGGTGGAAAAGAGTAACAGGCACAATCATCACCGCCGGTGATGTATCCACAAATATCAGGACGTGTCCCTCGTAAAGATGGGCGGCAGCCACATCGGGCCGCTCTGTATACCTGACC
>DUUE01000443.1 GCA_012841735.1 Bacillota bacterium
CCGCCTCAAGAGATTACCAATGCCGACTTGGAAAAAATCATTGATACCAGTGATCACTGGATTAAAACCAGGACCGGTATCAGTAAAAGGCATGTTGTCACTCCGGGGATGTTGACTTCCGATTTGGCGGCGGGGGCGGCTGCGGCAGCCCTGGCTGATGCCGGACTTTCTGCGGCGGAAGTGGATTTGATTATTGTCGCCACAGTATCACCGGATATGCCCATGCCTTCAACCGCCTGTTATGTCCAGGAAAAAATCGGTGCCTCCGCGGCGGCTGCTTTTGACCTGTCTGCCGGCTGCACCGGCTTTATTTATGCTTTTTCCGTTGCCTGTGCCTATGTTCGCAGCGGGTTCTACAAGCACGTACTGGTTATTGGCGCCGAAGTTTTGTCCGCTTTTCTGGACTGGTCCGACAGAACAACGTGTGTCCTCTTTGGTGACGGTGCAGGCGCCGTGGTGCTGGGTCCGGCGACTGAGCCTGGTTTTATTTCCTTTAAACTGGGAGCGGACGGGTCCATGGGAGATTTGTTGACCATACCGGCGGGAGGTTCCCGCCGTCCGGCATCCGGGCAAACCGTGGCGGAAAGAATGCACTATATCAAAATGGCCTCAGGCAATGAGACTTTTAAATTTGCTGTCAAGGTAATGGGCGAAGTAGTGCAGCAGGCACTGGCTGAAGCCGGCCTGGATAAAGCGGATTTGGATTTTTTAATCCCGCACCAGGCCAACTACAGAATCATCGATGCCGCCCGCAAACGCTTTGCTTTGCCGGAAGACAGGGTTGTTGTCAATATTGACCGTTATGGAAATATGTCCAGTGCCTCCATTCCTGTTGCCCTGGATGAAGCGGTAAAAGCAGGCCGGGTAAAACGGGGAGATTTGCTGGCTCTCGTGGGCTTTGGAGCCGGCCTGACCTGGGGGGCGGCTATAATCAGATACTAGCGGGAGGAAGAAAGGATGAGCATCAAGACCAGACTGTGCGAACTCCTGGGGATTGAATATCCCATCCTGCAGGGCGGGATGGCCTGGGTGGCAACCGGGGAGTTGGCGGCCGCTGTTTCCGAAGCCGGCGCCCTGGGCATTATCGGCGCGGGAAATGCACCGGCCGCAGTACTGGCCAAAGAAATTGCCACAGCCAAGGCGCTGACAAATAAACCATTCGGTGTCAACATTATGCTGCTTTCTCCCTTTGTGGAGGAGATTGTGGCACTGCTCTGCCGGGAGAGAGTCCCCGTGGTTACCACCGGTGCCGGTAATCCGGGTAAATATGTGGAGCGTTTTCAGGAAAAGGGTATGAGAGTAATACCGGTAGTCTCCTCGGTAGCCCTGGCCAAGCGCCTGGAGCGACAGGGTGTGGACGCCATGATTGCCGAAGGAATGGAAGCCGGGGGACATATTGGCGACGTCTCGACCATGGTGCTGGTACCGCAGATTGTGGATGCCGTCAGTGTTCCGGTAATAGCGGCGGGCGGCATTGCCGACGGACGCGGTGTAGCCGCCGCCCTGGCTCTGGGGGCGGACGGCGTGCAGCTGGGAACTCGTTTTATCTGTGCC
>DUUE01000312.1 GCA_012841735.1 Bacillota bacterium
AAAACATGCTTTGCAAAGAGTTCGGTGCCAGCCGCATGACCGTCCGCAAAGGCCTGGCTATTCTGGCACGGGATGGCTATATCTATTCCATCCCCGGCAAGGGTAATTTTGTCAAAAAACCCGATCTGACCAAATATACCATTTATTATGACGAAATGAGCAATCCCATCAACAGGGTGGATAAAACGCAGTTGCTCGAAGTAAGTATCATTATGCCCGATGAGAAGCTGGCGGACAGCCTGCAGACAACCATGCGCAAAAATCTGATTGCCATTAAAAGATTGTTTTTTACCGACGGCAATCCGGTTGCATATGATGTAAAATACCTGCTTTACCACCGCGGTATGCCCATTGTGGAAAAAGAACTGCAGCATGCCACCTTCTCCGAAATGCTCTCCAAGGCTACACCCGCCTTTACCCTGAAGATAGAACTGACAATATATGCGCAAATGCCCGATGATGACATCAGGTATTATTTAAATATTTACGACCAGCTGCCGCTTTTGGTGGTGGAAATGAAACTTTTTGGCAAGGACAATAAGCCCATGGGTTTGGGCGTAACTTACTACCGGGGAGATTATATCAAACTGCAGGGTACCAATCAGTAACCCCGGCGCAGCATGTTACATCAACTATGACAGCAGACAGAAGGGTGGTTTTAATGAACAAACATACTGTCACATTTCCCGGAGGCCTGACTTTTACAGTCACTGCAGGAACGACGCTGAAAGAAATTATGAATGATGCAGGGATTAATTTTGATTTCCCCTGCGGGGGCAGGGGAAGATGCGGGAAGTGTAAAGTTCTCCTCACTGCCGGAGCAGGTGAACCAACAGCTGAAGACAGGAAAGCTTTAAGTGCAGAGGAACTGGCACAGGGGATCCGGCTGGCCTGTATGACAAAAGTGCAGTCCGACCTGCAGGTTGAATTCCTTTCCGAAAAAAATGTCAGTCATCAGATCCTGCTGTCAGGTCTGGACAGAACGGCCAAAGTGGAACCGCACCTGGTCAAGCGCTACGTTGAAGTGGATAAAGCCACGGTGGAAGATATGCGGACGGATTGGCAGCGGATTAAGGACGGACTGGCCGCCCAGGGAAGTGACAGTAAGGCGGATACGGCCAGAATCACCGTTATCCGCGATGTTCCCGACTTGCTGCGTTCTGCCCGGCACAAAATTACCGCCGTCATTCACAACAATGAAATCCGGGGACTGGAACCGGGCAACACGACAGAGAAGCTGCTGGGCATGGCTTTTGATATCGGAACCACCTCCATTGCCGGTTACTTAATGGATTTATACACAGGCAAGGAACTGGCGGTAACATCCACACTCAACCCCCAGACACAATTCGGGGCCGACGTTATTTCCCGTATTACCCATGTAAACACCGACCCGGACGGCCTGAAAGATTTGCACCGCGTGGTGACGGACGCCGTGAACACTTTGCTTGGCGAAGCCGTAGCGCAGGCGGGAGTCACCCGTCAGGATGTATATGCCGTGTCGGTAGTGGGAAATACTTGTATGCATCATCTTTTTGTGGGTATCAACCCGCGTGATGTGGCACTGGCACCTTATGTCCCCGTGATTGCCGAACCACTGGAAATTAACCCCCGGGAACTGCGCCTGGAGATAAACCCGGCGGGAAAAGTTTTTGTCCTGCCCAATATTGCCGGGTTTGTGGGTGCGGACACCGTTGGTGTGCTGCTCGCCACCGAACTGGATAAAAGTGAAGAGATCAAGCTGGTGGTGGACATCGGCACAAACGGGGAAATGGCGTTGGGCAACAAAAACCGTATCCTCGCCTGCTCAACGGCGGCGGGGCCCGCTTTTGAGGGCGCCCAGATTACCTGCGGCATGCGCGGTGCCAGCGGTGCCATAGACCATGTGAACTTTGCTTCCGGCGTGGATTATTCCGTGATCGGTGATGTGGAACCGCTCGGAATATGCGGCTCCGCCCTCCTTGACACTGTGGCGGGCCTGCTGAAAACGGGGCTGATTGATCCCCGCGGGCGTTTCAGAAAACCGGAGGAAGTTACAAATCCTGCAGGCCGGAAACTGACAGACCGGCTGATCAGTTATAACGACAGCCCCGCTTTTCTCCTTGCCGGCGGAGAGGCAGGCTCCCGGCCCATTGTGGTTACCCAGAAAGACATCCGTGAACTGCAGCTGGCGAAAGGGGCCATAGCGTCCGGGATTCGCATTCTGATCCGGAATTATGGCCTGGAAGTGGAAGACATCACAGAGGTCCTGCTGGCGGGCGCTTTCGGCAACTACCTGAACCCGCACAGTGCCTGTGCCATCGGCCTCATTCCGCCTGAACTGGAAGACCGTATCAAAATGGTGGGCAATGCGGCCGGCGCCGGCTGCAAACTGGCTCTCCTTTCCACCGGGGAATACAGGCGGGCAGCTGTCGCCGCCCGCAATGTGGAGTTTATTGAATTGGGTTCAGACCCGGCGTTTACAAATACTTTTGCCAATGCAATGCTTTTTCCTGACATGGAGTAAACCGGCCGCCGGTGCTGTGGGACGGCCGGGAAGAGAAACCTGGGAGTATGGAAATGGAAAACAATCGCCTGAACTCACGCCGGCTTGTGCAAGCGCTGCTGGACGGTAAAACGGAGCGCATTCCCAAAGGTGAGCTGTGTATTGATGCCGCCGTTATCAGGCAGCTTATTCCCGCTGCGGAACCCGGTTTTGACGAGACCGTTTTCTTCCTGCGGCAAATGCAACTGGATATCTATACACTTTCACCATGCTACCCTGAAATACGGGGAGGAGAGCTGCCCGGCAGGAAAGAGGTTACATGGCCCAACCTGCGTCGGTGGACAGTAGATTCGCCCTACTTTGTTTTTGCCGTGCTGGACGGAGCCTTTGAATGGGGGATGCGGCTTCTGGGGCTGCAAAAATTCTTTGGCCT
>DUUE01000233.1 GCA_012841735.1 Bacillota bacterium
CGGTGCAGCGGAAGGAGTGGCGGCAGCCGCCGCCCGCAAGCTGCAGGAGCGCTTCCCCGGATTGATTGTGGCCGGGACGCACCACGGTTATGTAAAAGCGGAGGAAGAGGCGGAAGTGGCGCGGATAATTGCCGCCTCCGGCGCCGATCTTGTGTTTGTGGGGACATGCAGTCCCCGGCAGGAAATGTTTGCCGCCAGGTACGGGGCGGCCACCGGCGCCAGGGTGTTAATGGTGGTGGGCGGCTCCTTTGATGTCATCTCAGGTCGCCTGCAGCGGGCGCCCGTGCTTTTCCAGCGCATGGGGCTGGAATGGCTGTATCGCGTCTGCCAGCAGCCCCGCCGCCTGCAGCGCCTCCTGGTCCTGCCTTATTTCCTCTTATTGTCAGTGAAAGAGGGGCGGCTTGACTGAAAGAGACGACAGGATTCACGCCTGCGCAGGCGAATTAATAACATAGCACCAGCGGAGGAACAAACCTTACGGGAAAATTTTAGCATCAGTGTGCATTACCCCCAGAATGTGAGGAGAAGTGTGCGAATTAAATAGTAGGGGAGGAGAAACCGTGGTCATACGTTATCATGGCCAAGGTCAACCTGTCCCGGAAGAACTGTTGCTGCAAGCGCAAAAAGGCGATACGCAAAGCCGGGAAGTTGTCATCAAAGCCTTCAAGCCACATGTTGTGCGCATCGCATCCACCTGTTGCGGCCGCTTTTTGCGTGTCGGCGAGGATGAAGAAATTTCTGTCGCACTACTGGCCCTCAACGAAGCCATTGACAGCTACAAGCCGGGGCAGGGCAACAGTTTCCCCGGTTTTGTCACTGTAGTGGTCAGAAGGCGCTTGATTGATTACTACCGCCGCAATAAGGCGAGGCAATATGAAATTCCTTTTTCCGGCTTCCAGGATGATGACACGGAAACATCCACCCTGCTGCTGTTGGAGCAGAAGGAAGCGGAAAAGGTTTTCAACCAGCAGGAAGAAGCCAGGGAACGACAGGAAGAAATAGTATACTACACTCAGCTTCTGGCTGAATATAATATTACACTAAGCGAGCTAGTAAAATGCTCGCCCAGGCATAAAAGCGCCCGCAGGCGCGCCATGCTGGCGGCGGAGCTGCTCGCCGCCGACCCGGAACTGGTAGCCCATTTCCGCAAACATAAGGAGCTGCCGTTAAAGGAAATTGAAGACCGGTTGCCTTTCAGCCGCAAAACGCTGGAACGGCACAGGAAATATATTGTGGCGCTGCTGCTTGTCCGGACAGAGGACCTGCCGCATCTCCGCGACTATCTGAAAGGAGATAACGAGGCATGAAACGCAAAGGCCTTGTCCTCTCAGTGGAAAAAAATACTGTGACGGTGCTGACACCGGAAGGGGAATTCCGCCGGCTGCCCCGCAGGGGGACGGTAAAAGTCGGCGAGGAATACACCTACAGCACAACGAACCGTCTGGTGGTTGCCGCCGCGTCCGTGATCATACTTATTGCCTCTTCGCCTCTGGTGGCCTCCTTCTATCGCCCCGCGCCCGTAGTTGAGGGGCCGGGGACGGATCCGGTACTGGAAGAACCCATTGTAGCCCGCAATGAAGGGCAAACAGGTGCGGAACAGGATCCCGGCAAAGTGACGCCGCAGGTACCGGACGCAGGAGACACCGGGCAGGTGGAGCCTCCTGCCGTGCAGGATAACAACAATAAGCAGCCCAATGTCACGCCGGAAAAACCGGGGCAGACCGCAGCGGACCAGCCCGGAAACAAACCGCCCACCAAGAAGGACAACACCACCCCGCCTGCGGTAAAGCAACAGGAAGAAACACCGGCACCGTCCGGGCAGACAGAAAACCCGCCTGCCGCGGCCGAGGAGCCGCCGGCACAGGAACCGGCAAACCCGCCTGCAGGGGAAACACCGGAAGAAGTGCCTGAAGCCCCTGAGATTGTCACGGCGGAAAATGAACCTGTCTTCCAGGAAGCAAGCAGGTTCAGTCCCTGGGAATGGTTGCTCAACCTCTTTACAGACAAACAGAAATAGAAGCAGAAAAGCCCCGGTTTCCGGGGCTTAAATTTTGCCTTTTTTATTCCTGTTTTTCATTCCAGCGCAGGCAGGCATCCACTGTCTGCTGCAAAAAGTCTGCGTCCAGGATGACGTATGAGACGCCGTCCAGCATACGGATATTCCCCTGCAGGGTGACAATTTCCGCCCCGGCAAGATCCAGGCCGGCGGCGAAATTGGCCAGGGAGAGCGCCTGTGTCAGTGACAGGTCGGTGCGGACAAAATCTGCCGCCTGCTCCAGCAGGCCGGGCAGCAGGAGCAGGTTTTTGGCCTGCAAGACTTCTGTGGCCACCGCCTGCAGAAACTGCTGCTGGCGCCGCATGCGGCCGAAATCGCCTTCATTGTCTTTGCGAAAACGAACGTAGGCCAGTGCCTGCAGCCCGTCCAGTTTTTGCCTGCCCGGCTGCAGGGTGACGGGAGGCAGTCCGTCGCCGTAGGTGGCGACGGTCATCTTTTTTTCCACGTCAATGGTAACGCCGCCCAGGGTGTTGACAATGCCCTGAAAACCGGCGAAATTGGTGGTGACATAATGGTGGACGGGCACGCCCAGCAGTTTTTCCACCGTGGCACGCAGCAGGTTAATCCCGCCGTAGGCCATGGCGTGGTTGATTTTGTCCTGGCCGCGGCCCGGGATTTCCGCCCGGGCATCGCGGGGGATGGAAATCAACGCCGACTCGTTGGTATCATGGTTGAGGCTGAGCACCAGGATGGCGTCGGCCCGGGCTGCCTCGTTCCCCCGCTGGTCCATACCCAAAAGCAGTATATTGGTAATGTTTTTGCCCGGCTCGTCCTGGGTGGAGTTGTCGCGCCGGTAGTCGTCGGCCGGCGGCACATCTTCGTAGATGCGCGACCAGACCGACCAGGCCCAGCCAAAGGCGCTGCCCACCAGCACTAAAAGCAGGACAAGCAGAATTCTTTTCCCTCTATGTTTTTTCCGGCTCATTTCCGGACCCCCTTCTGTTACGGCATGCACTGCAAAGCTTGAGACAGGTACTGCAGTTTTACTTGTATCAGACAAAGCAGCGTCTTCGGGCTTGTCCCCGGTGCGGGACAGGCATCCGGCTGCGCCGGCGGTTTAACTGCGACGTCGGGCCGGGAACTTAATGAAAACGGTTGACAAGATAAACGGCCGAGAGGCCGAAAGCTATGGCCAGGCAGTAAATGGCAAGCACTGCCTGCCTGTGGGACAGTCCCCTTTTGAGCAGGCGGTGATGCAGGTGAGCTTTATCGGGCTTGAAAATGGGTTTGTTGTTGGAGTAGCGCCTTAAAATGGCGAAGGAAGTGTCAAAAATGGGGACGCCCAGGATGATGACGGGCGTGAGAAATGTATAGACGGTAACCGCTTTCAAAAGCCCCATGGTGGAAAGCACGGCAATGGTGAAACCCAGCAGCATGCTGCCCGAATCACCGAGAAAGATTTTTGCCGGGTGAAAATTATAACGCAGAAAACCCAGGACCGCCCCGGCCAGGGTGAGGGATAAAAGCGGGATCAGGGGAGCCTGGTGAATCTGAATGGCAATAACGGATATGGTGATGAGGGCAATAAAAGAAACGCCGGATGCCAGCCCGTCCAGGCCGTCTATCAGGTTAATGGAATTGGTGACGCCCACAATCCAGAGAATGGTGACGGGAATACTCATGAAACCCAACTGGAAGTAACCGTCAAAAGGATTGGAAAGGAACTGGACGCGAATGCCAAACTGCACGACAATGACGGCGGCAACAATTTGGCCCGCAAGCTTTGCCAGCGGCGGCAGGGAATAAATATCGTCCACCATGCCCACCAGGAGAATAAAAGCGCCGCCTGCCAGCAGCCCCACCACCTGCAGGTTATAACCGCGATAAAACTGTAAAAAGAGGACAACGGCACAAAAACTGAGATAGATGGCGAGGCCGCCCAGGCGCGGCATAATTGTATGATGGACCTTGCGCTTGTCAGGCACGTCCACGGCGCCGATACGAA
>DUUE01000310.1 GCA_012841735.1 Bacillota bacterium
CCCCGCCACATCCACCGATGCAATCAGAACCGGCAGCATATCCGGGTTAATACGCAGCATCAGCGGGGAGCCCACCGTATCATCCCAGGCGCCTTTAATCAGCTCCAGGTTGCCGCTGATTTCAAGCATGGCCGTATCCAGGTTGACATCATAATTAAACTCCAGGATTACCAGGGAAGAACCTTCCCTGGATACAGAACGGACACTTTTAATGTTATTGGTAGTGGCCACCACCTGTTCAACCGGCTTGGTAACCACCATCTCCACTTCTTCCGGACTTGCCCCGGGGTAAGAAGTCATAATAATGAGATAAGGAAAATCAATACTGGGCAGCAAATCAGTCTGCAGGTTAATAAACGATACTGCGCCCAGGATCAGTACCAGAACAACTGCCACAACAACTGTATATGGTCTTGTCACGCTTAATTTCGGCAGCATCCCTGAGCCTCCCGACAATAAATATGTAGTTCCCTGAAATACCACGGGCAGCAATCACAACCGCCGCCCAAGGCTTCAGAAACATGTGACCGACCGGTCGGTCACCCTTTCATTATAGAAACAGGCATTAATCCTGTCAAGTCGCACGCCCGGCAAGCCGGTTTCCATACAGGTCACCATTATTGTTATGTTACGTGCACGACAAAGAGAAATGAAAATTAATAAATTATTAACATCGCCCCTTTCGCTTGCATTTCTGCCCGGAAGATGTTATAAAAAAATTGTAATGGATACAATATTGTAATGGATACAATTTTAAGGGGCTGACATTATGAACGCACCGGAAAAAGCGCGCAGACTGCTGGAAGCAAAAGCAGTGCGGCCATCGGCAATACGCGTCAGTCTTTTGGCCCACCTACTCACACATCCTGTTCACCCTACTGCCGACCAGCTTTACCAGGCACTGCTCCCGGAATTCCCCACACTCTCCAAAACATCAGTTTATAATACACTGGACAAATTGCTGCAGGTTCAACTTGTCAGGTTAATAACCATTGATGAAAAGGAAACCCGTTATGATGCCGACACAGCAGTCCACGGACATTTTTTCTGCAAGCACTGCAGAAATATTACCGATTTTGCCGCAAACCCGGACTATTCCGGCTGCAAAGAATTGTCCGGCCACCAGATTACGGACAGCAATGTTTATCTTACAGGCATCTGTAAAGCATGCCTGCAAAATAATAATAATAAAAAACAAAGGGAGGAAAAAGCAGTATGAAAAATTTACAGGGCACCAAAACTGCGGAAAACTTACTGAAAGCATTTGCCGGGGAGTCACAGGCGAGGAACCGTTATACCTACTATGCTTCTGTGGCCGACAAAGAAGGGTACAAGCAAATCAGGAACATTTTCCTGGAAACGGCAGACCATGAAAAAGAGCATGCCAAACGTTTCTGGAAGTTCCTGCTGGCGGGGCTGGATGAACTGCCCGCCATGATTGAGATTCAGGCCGGATTCCCGGTGGCACAGGGAGATACTATGGCCAACCTGCAGGCGGCAGCCAACGGGGAAAAGGAGGAATGGGACGATCTCTACCCCGCCTTTGCCGAGGAAGCCGACAGGGAAGGATTCCCGGAAATAGCCGCCGTTTTCCGCAGCGTAGCTGTTTCGGAGCAAGGCCATGAAAAGCGCTACCTGAAACTGCTTGCCAATATGAAAAATGGTACTGTCTTTAAAAAAGAGGAAAAAATCGTATGGAAATGCGGCAACTGCGGCTACCTCCATGAAGGCCCGGAAGCACCCGACGTGTGCCCTGCATGCGACCATCCGCAGGCCCACTTTGAAGTCTTTACCGAGCCTTATTAAAAGAGACAAAAAATCAAGCCTGTCCCGGGCTTGATTTTTTTATTGCATCAACCTGCTTTTAACCGCCGGATTATTTTTTTCCGGGGCAGACTGTTTCACCCTGCCCAATGTGCGCAGGACAATACATGACAGCAGAAGGTGCAGTCGCTCGCCGGCATCATCCAGGTTTATCCTGACGAGCTTTTTGATACAGCCGAGCCGGTAAGTCATTGTGCTGCGATGGATAAAAAGCTCGGCTGCGGCTGTCTTGAGACTCTTGTTCTGTTTGAGATATGTTTCCAGTGTCAGGAGCAGGTCGGTCCCGTTTTCCAGATCATACTCATAAAGGCGGATTGCTTCACGGTGGCATAACGGGTAAAGCGGCATTACGGCGGCAATCCGGTCCACAAGATACTCCGTGACGGCATCACTCAGCAGGCCGATGCGCCTGTCCATACCGGCGCCGGCCAGTGCAATTTTCGCGTTTTTATACTGCGCATCAAGCTGGAGCACGCCCTTGAAGGGAAAACTTACTCCGCACCGGGCTCTATGCCGGACAAGTTGCTTTTCCAGCCGGGGCAGGTACCTGGACATGATCTCAACCGAGTCATTATGTACCACCAGCACAAGACAGTCGATATAGATCAGGGCAACAGCGTCGGGAAAAATCCGCTCATAAATATGCCGGTAGCGTGGGAGTGTCTCGGAGGTTGTGTCTTCCTGGGGAAATTTGATGAGCAGAAGGACATAGTCGTCATCAATACTCCAGCCCACTGCCGCCAGAAAATGCGACAGCAGGAGCGGATCGACCGGTTCGCCGTCAAGAATGGTGACAAAAGCATCACGCAGCCTTCTGCGGTTGCCGCGTGTGGCGGCTTTAAGGGAAAGCAGGCTGGGAGCCAGCAGTTCCGCAATATGGTCCAGCAGCTTCAGCTGGCAAACGGAAAGGGGCCTGTTTGTCTCGGTAATCGTCAGCGTAAACAGGCGTTCCCCGTTTTCGAAAAACTGGTATGTCATGATTTTTGGCAAACCGGGACCAAGCTCCACATAATCGGAAAAATTTGTACTGATTGTCTGCAGGTTGACATCGTGTTTCCGGACTTCCGCCATGAGCAGCTCCGACCGCCTGCCCGTTTCCAGAGTTTCCTTCCAGTACGGCACGTCGGCGTCCGGAGCAAAGCGGCTGCTGTAATCAATCAGGTTGCGTTCAGTATCATACAAAATAACATGATTTTGAAATATTTCTGCGCACAGGTTCATAATGTCCCTCAGGGGTGCCTTGGTCCGCAGGGCGGCAACAAGATTGCTTTCCAGCCGGTTGTATCTGAGAAAGATACTCTGGATGGCACTGAAAACAACCAGCGGATCATCCTCTGCCATGATTAAACCCGTCAGATTCCTGCGCCGGTAAAATGCCAAAGCTTCCGTATTACCTCCGACACAGATAAGATAGGGTGGAAAATCATTTTCCGCCGCCTGCAGTTTCGCCCAGGGGGCAAAATACAGGATGTCTTTTTCATACGGTCCCTTTCCGGGCAGCAGGAAACGGACATCACTCAAAGTCAGACCATGATCCGGTGTGCCGCAGATAAAGAGCGGCGGTGGCGTAAGCGCATGAGCGATAATCCCGGTATTCAGCTTCATAAGGCGTCCCCTCCGCTGGCAAGAAGTCAAATTATGGCTGGTAAAATCAGTATAATATACTGGCAGTGCCAAAATCAACAACGGACTGTACCGCCGGCACAGTAAAACCAGGGAAAAACAATGCTCGTGGAGTGTTACACAGGCCTGTCTGCAGTGTTATGATTGAATTGCTCAGCAAAGGCAGGCCCTTTGGCCTGTAATGCTAATTAAGCAAAGGGGGAGAAATTGTGAAAAGAGTTAAAAAAATACTGATCACCGCTCTTTTGGTCTTCAGTTTAACGGCAGTTTTTATCCCTCAACCTGTAGCGGCAGCCGGAGCACCCAAGAACATAATCATTTTTGTCGGCGACGGGATGGGTTTCAACCAGGTCCTGGCGGCCGACTACTACCTGTACGGCACAGCTGACGCCAATCCTTTTGCCGGTTTCCCGGTCCGCCTGGCGATGAGTACATATTCCCTTGGCGACAGCGCGGGGCCGGAGGATGATGCGGCGCAGGTGTACAGCCCTTCTCTCTACGGCAGGTTCGACGAATGGTGCATCAATGTGACGGAGTCTTCAGCCGCCGCCACCGCTTTATCCACCGGTGAAAAATGTGCCAACCCGTCCATCGCCGTGGCACCGGACGGCAGACTGCTCAGGCATATGTCTGAGGATTTTGAGGAGATGGGCAAGTCGACGGGCGTTGTGACGTCTGTGCCC